>RFFY01000490.1 GCA_003697065.1 Actinomyces sp.
CGCTCGTCGACGACGAGGCGCCCGGCCGCCGTCGCCGACGCCGCCACGTCGCGGCGTTCCCGGGAGCGACGCGCCCAGTCCACCAGGTCGGCGGCCGCCACGCCGGCGTCGGCGGCGGCCCGCTCGGCCAGACGTGGGGGTGGCAGCACCTCGCCCGGCAGACGCGCCTCGAGGGCGTCACCCCACGGTCGCCCGTAGAGTCGCCCCAGGGCGCTCGCCCCGTCGGGAACGGCGGAGGCGACCCCCACCCCGACGACGGCGACCCGCGACCCGCCGGCGGCCACCCCGGCGCCCGCACGCAGGGCCGCCGATCCGCTCACCTCGGCCCCGTCGACGACGAAGGCGGGGGTCGTGTCGGCCAGCGACGAGGCCACCACGGCGGCGCGGGCCAGGTCGGCGCCCTGGGCCCCCACGGGTTCGGCGCATCCCACCCACACCTCGTCGATCCCGCTCGCCCCGGCGACGACGTCGGCCAGGGCGTCGAGCACGAGGGCGGTGAGGTGCACGGGGTGCCAGCCCGCCAGGGCCCCGTCGGCGGGCGCCAGCGGGGTGCGGGCCACGCCCAGGACCGCCACCGGCCGCGGAAGTCGGCGACGGGTCACGGGGTTCGACGCAGCACGGAAGCCGTCGGGGTCACCGGCGCAGTCTGCCCCAGGGAGTGGACGCCGACCGCGCCGGCGGCGATCATCGCATCCGCCTGACGACGGCCCGGTCCCCGGCGCCGGGCGACGATCCGAGCCGACCGACGAGACAGGAGGACCACCATGGACGATCTCATCCTCGCCGACGAGGTCAACCTCGCCCTGTTCATCCTGAGGGTGGTGATCGGGCTGACCATCGCCGCCCACGGGTACAACAAGTTCTTCGGCGGTGGTCGGATCCCCGGCACCGCCGCCTGGTTCGACAGCATCGGGATGCGCCCCGGGCGTCTCCACGCCTACATGGCCGCCTCCACCGAGATGGGTTCGGGCATCCTGCTCGCCGTGGGCCTGCTCACCCCCTTCGCCGCGGCGGGTCTGATCGGGGTGATGACGGTGGCGGGCTGGACGGTGCACCGCCACAACGGCTTCTTCATCATCAAGGAGGGCTGGGAGTACGTCTTCGTGCTGGCGGTGACGGGGCTGGTGATCGCCACCCTCGGTCCCGGCGAGTGGTCCCTCGACGACGCCCTCGACATCGCCGGCGACCTCGACGGCTGGACCGGTTTCTGGATCGCCCTGGTGCTCGGTGTCGGCGCCGGTATCGCCCAGCTCCTCGTCTTCTTCCGGCCCCCGGCCGCCGACGACTGAGCCCACCGCGTCCCGACGCCCACCGCGTCCCGACGCGACGAAGCCGGGACCGCGGGGCGCGGTCCCGGCCGTCAGGCCCCGGTCACCGTCGGCCCCCGGGGGAGACGGACCGACGGACCGGAGGGATCGGCACCGACCGGCGACGATCCGGCCGGTGCCGAGGACTCACGAGACGGTGACCTTGCGGGGCCGCTCGGCGGCCGGCTTGGGCAGGCGCACCGTCAGCACGCCGTCGTTCAGCGACGCCGTGACCTCGTCCTCGGCGATCTCGCCGGGGAACTCGATCTCGTAGCGGAAGGTCCCGACCCGACGGGTCCGGCGCCGCAGGACGCCGACGCGCTCCTTCTCCTTGCGCTCACCGGTCACGGTCAGACGGCGACCGGTGGTGAGGACCTCGATGTCGCGCCGGTCGACGCCGGGCAGTTCGATCTCGACGACGTAGGCGTCGTCGGTCTCCTCCACGTCGGCGAGGGGCACGAAGGCACCCGCCGGCAGGATCTCGCCGCTCAGCAGGTCACGCCAGCGCTGACGCCAGCGGTCGAACTCGGCCTGGAGGTCGACGAGTCCGGCGAAGGGATCGACGCTCACCAGGTCCCTGTCCTCACGACGTACCAGTTCGGTCATCTCCACATCACCTCCCGTGGCGTTCCCGTGCGTGTCACTCGCTCACGTTCGTCGCGTCCTCGTTCGTGGGAGGTCCGGCGCCCGCCCCCCGACGGACGCCGGACCGGGTGGCCCTGGTGCGTCGAGCACCGGTGGCCGGATGACGCACGAAGCGGCGCCGGCCCGACAGGCCACCCTTGTGGCGGGCGGTGGCCGTGGTGCGTCAGGCACCGGTGGCCGGATGACGCACGAAGCGGCGCCGGCCCGACCAGCCACCGTGACCGCCACGACTCGGGCGCCACCCGCCCCGACGAGGGGGCGCCGGCGGGCTCAGCTCCCGGCCTTGACCGCCACCTTGCGGGGCTTGGCCTGCTCGGCGACCGGGATGACCAGGTGCAGCACCCCGTCGACGTAGCTGGCCTCGAGGCGGTCGCCGTCGAGGTTGTCGCCGAGCTGGAGCTGGCGGGTGAAGGTCCCCTGGGGTCGCTCGTTGGCGATGACCGTCACCTCGTCGCCGGCGTGCCACACCCGCTCGGCGGTGATGGTCACGACGCCCTTTTCCACGGTGATGTCGAGGTTCTCGGGCTTCACACCGGGGATGTCGAGCCACACGTGGACCGACTCACCCTCCCGGTAGGCGTCCATGGGCAGCACCTGGGGTGCCCGGCGACCGGTCTCGGGGACACGGCCGCGCACATCGGCGAAGGGATCGAAACGCATCAACATCGTGGTACCTCCGGTTCGTTCGGGGCCTGATCGGATCCCCCGACGGGGGCTCCGCTGTACCTGACAA
>RFFY01000491.1 GCA_003697065.1 Actinomyces sp.
CGACCGGCACGTGGTGGGAGGTGGGCCGCAGGTACTGGCCGATGGTCACGATGCGCACACCGACGGCCGCCAGGTCCGCCAAGGTGGCCGTGACCTCGGCGGCCGTCTCACCCAGTCCCACGATGAGGGAGGACTTGGTGACGAGACCGGCGTCGGCCGCCCGGGCGAGGACGCCGAGACTGCGGGCGTAGGACGCCGACGGCCGGACCGCCCGCTGGAGCCGGGGAACGGTCTCGACGTTGTGGGCGAAGACGTCGGGGCGGGCGCCGGTGACGGTCGCCAGGGCGTCGGGGTCGCCGCCGAGGTCCGACACCAGGACCTCGACGCTCGTTCCCGGCGAGCGCTCGCGGATGGCGGCGATCGTGGCGGCGACGGCCGCCGCCCCGCCGTCGGACAGATCGTCGCGGGCGACCATGGTGACGACGGCATGGGCCAGTCCCAGACGGGCCACGGCCTCGGCCACCCGGCCGGGCTCGGCGGGATCGAGCGGCTCGGGCCGACGGGTGTCGACGAGACAGAAGCCGCAGGCGCGCGTGCAACGCTCGCCCAGGATCATGAAGGTGGCGGTGCCGTCGTTCCAGCACTCCGAGGCGTTGGGACATCCCGCCTCCTCGCACACGGTCACCAGGTCGAGGTCGCGGAGGATGTCGCGGGTACGGCGGAACACGGGCCCGTGGTCGAGGGGCACCCGCATCCAGGGCGGCTTGCGGGCCCGCAGGGGAAGAGCATGAGCACCGTCGACGCCGGCCTCCGCCAGACGTCCCGCCAGGCGGACGGGGATGCCGTCGCCACGGCCCTGCCCGGCGGGGCCGGCGGCGTCGGCCCCGTAGCCGACCCCGTCCCGACCCACGGGCGTCCCCGGGCCCGCCCCCCGCGAGAAGGGGGCCAGGTCGTCGGGCCGGACCCGCCACGCCACGTCGGCCCGCTCGACCCGAGCGGGATCGCCGTCGGGCGCCCAGCGGCGCGCCGCCTCGCGGGCCACGAGATCGACGACCTCACGCAGGGGGACGTCGACGCCCTCGGCGGCCAGGGAGGTCACGCCCTTGTCGGTGATCCCGCACGGGACGATCCGCGAGAACCAGGACAGGTCGGGGGCCACGTTGAGGGCGAAGCCGTGCATGGACCGGGCCCGGGAGAGGCGGACGCCGATGGCGGCGATCTTGCGGGGGCGGACCGAATCGTGGTCGACCCACACCCCGGTGAGGCGGGGGATGCGACCCGCCGCCACCCCGAGTTCGGCGAGGACGTCGATGAGGAGCTGTTCGATGCCGGCGACGTAGGCGGCCGTGTCGGCCATCCCCCCACCCCGCCGCCCGGGCACGGTCAGGATCGGGTAGCCGACGAGCTGGCCGGGCCCGTGGTAGGTGACGTCGCCGCCCCGGTCGACCTCGACGAGATCGGCCCCCAGGGCCTCGACGTCGACGAGCAGGTGCTCACGTCGGGCCCGCCGTCCGAGGGTCACGACCGAGGGGTGCTCGAGCAGGAGGAGGTGGTCGTCGCGAGAGCGGGCGAAGAGGCCCCGCTGCAGGGCCAGGGCGTCGGCGTAGCGGACCCGACCGAGCCACCGGATGCGCAGCATCCGGTCGGGGGACGGGGGGCGCGGCGGCACGCTCAGCGGACCTCGGCCTCCCAGTCGCGGGTCTCGATGATCTCCTTGAGCCGGTGCATGAAGGCGGCGGCGTAGGCCCCGTCGAAGGCGCGGTGGTCCCACGCCAGGGCGAGTACGCCGACGGAGTGGATGGCGATCGACTCGTTGCCGTACTCGTCGCTCACGACCACCGGCTTCCGGCTGATCCCATCGGTCGACAGGATCGCCACCTGGGGCTGGTTGATGATGGGGAACTGGAGGAGGGTCCCGTACTGGCCGGCGTTGGTGATGGTGAAGGTCCCGCCGGCGAGCTCGTCGGGGACGAGTTGGCGTGTCCGGGCCCGACCCGCCAGGTCGACGATCTCGCGGGCGATGGCCCGCAGGCGCTTGCCGTCGGCGTTGCGCACCACGGGGGCCAACAGGCCGTCGAAGTCGAGGTCGACGGCGATGGCGAGGTTCACGTCGCGGTGCACGACGAGGTGGTCACCGCCGAAGCTGGCGTTGACGTGGGGATACTCGGCGAGGGCGTCGACGACGGCCCGGGCGATGAAGGGCAGGTAGGTGAGGCTGAAACCCTCGGTGTTCTTCCAGGACTCCCGCACCGAGCGCCGGACCTGTTCGACGCGCTCGTAGTCGACCTCCATGGCCGTCAGGACGTGGGGTGAGGTCGCCTTCGAGGCGACCATGTGCTCGGCGGTGCGCCGGCGGATGTTGTTGAGGGGCACGATCGTGTCGCCGGTGCGGGCCGGGACCGCGCTCGGTGCCGGGGACGGAACGGGCGCCGGCGGGGGCGCCGGCGCGGCCGGTTCGGGCGAGGGGGCGGCCGACCCGGGAGCCGGAGCGGTCGCGGCGGGGGCCGGAGGCGGCGACGCCGGGGCCGACGGGGCGGGGGCGGCGCCGGCGCGGGCCTGGATCACCCGTTCGACGTCGGCCCGGGTGATACGTCCCCCCAGGCCGGTGCCCTCGATGGTGGAGGGATCCAGAC
>RFFY01000002.1 GCA_003697065.1 Actinomyces sp.
CCCGACGCCGACTACGCGGGATCCGACTCCTTCACCTACACCGTCGAGGACCCCGCCGGGGCCGCTGACACGGCCACCGTCGAGGTGGTCGTGCGCGAGGTGAACGACGCCCCGGTGGCCGTCGACGACGCCGTCACGACCGACGAGGACACCCCGGTGGTCGTCGACCCCCGCGCCAACGACACCGACGTGGACGGCGACCCGATCACCATCGTCGCCGTCGACCCGCCGGTCTCCGGGAGCCTCCTCGGGCTGCCCGACGGCACCCTGCGCTACGTCCCGGATCCCGACACCAACGGCACCGAGATCCTCACCTACCGCATCAGCGACGGCCGCGGGGGCACGGCGAGCGCCACCCTGCGGATCACCGTACGTCCCGTGAACGATCCCCCGGTGGCGGGCGACGACACCCTCGCCGTCACCGAGGACACCCCCCGGAGCGGTTCGGTCGCCGCCAACGACGGTGACGTCGACGGCGACGCCCTCACCTGGTCGGTGACCGAGGAGCCGACACTCGGCCGCGTGGACCTCGACAGTGACACGGGCGACATCCTCTTCACGCCCCTGCCGGACGTCGTCGGCGTCGACCAGTTCCGCTACCGCGTCACCGACCCCCTGGGCGAGACCGCCACCGCCACCGTCCGCGTGGTCATCGGCGCGGTCAACGACCCCCCCGTCGCCCACGACGACCGCTGGACCACCGCCGAGGACGAACCCGTCTCCGGCGATCCCGCCGCCGACGACACCGACGTCGACGGTGACGTCCTCACCGTCGTCGCGGTCGGGGACCCCGCCCACGGCACCGCCACCGTCGGCCCCGACGGACGGGTGACCTACACCCCCGATCCCGACGTCTCCGGCAGCGACGAGTTCACCTATGTCGTCACCGACCCGGCCGGCGCCACCGACACCGGCCTGGTGACGGTCACGATCACCCCCGTGGGCGATCCCCCCGTGGCCGTCGACGACGAGGCGACGACCGATGAGGACACCCCGGTCGTCATCGACGTGCTCGCCGACGACAGCGACCCCGACGGTGATCCGCTCACCATCGGCGAGGTCGACCCACCCGAGCACGGGACCGCCACCGTCACCGCCGACGGCCGTATCCGCTACACCCCCGACCCCGACCACAACGGCAGTGACGAGTTCGAGTACCACGTCGTCGACCCGACCGGGCTCGAGGCCGAGGCCGAGGTCCGGGTCGAGATCCGCCCCGTTCCCGACGCTCCCGTCGTCGACGACCGGACCGTCACCGGCCCCGAAGACACGGTGCTGACCGCCCGCCTCACGGCCGTTGACCCCGACGAGGGCGACGAGCTGACCTTCCGCCTCCTCGATCCCCCCGCCGCCGGCGAGCTGACCGTCGCCCCCGACGGCACCCTGCGTTACGTGCCCGTGCCCGACGCCCACGGGACGTGGACGGCGACGGTCGAGGTGTCCGACGGCGACCTCACCGACACCGCCCTCGTCACCCTGGTGGTCGAGCCCGTCGACGACCCGCCGGTCGCGGTCGACGACGCCACCACCACCGACGAGGACGTGGCGGTGACCATCGACGTGCTGGCCAACGACACCGACGTCGACGGCGACCCCCTCACCGTCGCCGCGGTGGGAACCCCGACACGGGGGAGCGCCGCCATCGACGCCGACGGCCGGATCACCTACACCCCCGATCCCGACGTGTCCGGCATCGACACCTTCACCTACACCGTCGACGACGGTCACGGCGCCCACGACACGGCCGTGGTCACCGTCGAGATCGTTCCGGTCGAGGACCCGCCCGTCGCCGGCGACGACGGGGTGGCCACCGACGAGGACACCCGACTCGTGTTCGACCCCCTCGTCAACGACACCGACGTCGACGGCGACGACCTGGTGATCACCGCCGTCACCCAACCCGACCACGGCGGGGTGCTGATCCGGCGTGACGGGCTCCTGCGCTACCGGCCCGACCGCGACTTCGACGGTGTGGACACCTTCACCTACACCGTCGACGACGGCCACGGGGGCACCGACACCGCCACCGTGACCGTGGCCGTGGGGCCGGTGAACGACCCGCCCCGGGCCC
>RFFY01000492.1 GCA_003697065.1 Actinomyces sp.
CCCTCTACCAGGCCATCGTCGCCGAACAGCCCGATCTGCTCGAGTGAACCCCGTCGCCGAACAGCCCGATCTGCTCGAGTGAACCCCGTCGCCGAACAGCCCGACCCTGCGAACGACACCGGAGGACGCGTGACCACCTCGTTCACCCGTATGGACCGTTCGACCGCCGAACAGTGGGCGGTCATCGGCGCCGAGAGCCGCGCCAACCAGGGCCGGGTCGCCGACCGCCTGCTCGGCCTGCTCGCCAGCCTCGCCGACATCACCGACGGCTTCGCCGTCGATCAGCTCACCCACAGCCTCCAGACCGCCACCCTGGCCGAAGGAGCGGGAGCCGACGAGGAGCTGGTCTTCGCCTCCCTGTGCCACGACGTGGGCAAGGCCATCTCGGTGCCCAACCACCCCGAGATCGGCGCCGCCATCATCCGCCCCTACGTGCGCGACGAGGTCTACCTCGCCATCCGCCACCATCAGGACTTCCAGGGCCGCCACTACTACCACCACTTCGGCGGCGACCCCGACGCCCGCGAGGCCTACCGGGGCGAGCCCTGGTTCGCCCTGGCCGAGCGCTTCGTCGACGAGTGGGACCAGGTGGCCTTCGACCCCGCCGGCCCGACCGAGAGCCTCGAGCACTTCGAGCCCCTGGTGCGCGAACTCACGGCCCGACCCCGCCTCCTGTGAGACCCGCCACGACACCGTGACCGGGTCGCCCGACCCTCACGGGTGCGGTCAGGGGCGCAGCTCGAGGCGCCCCGTGCCGGCGCGGACCCGCCCGATGACCGCCGCTCGGTGACCCGTGGCCTCGAGGCGGGCCAGCACCTCGGACGCAGCGGCGGGATCGACACCGAACACCAGACCGCCGGAGGTCTGGGCGTCGGCCAGGACCGTCACGTCGAGCTCGTCCACGCCCTCGGCGTCGAGCCGGTCGGCGACCCACGACAGGTTGCGGCCGGTGCCGCCCGGGACGACACCCTCGGCGGCCAGGTCCCGCACCCCGTCGAGCACGGGCACGGCGTCGACGTCGATCACGACGTCGACGCCCGACTCGGCGGCCATCCGGCCCAGATGACCGAGCAGGCCGAAGCCGGTGACGTCGGTCGCCCCCCGGGCGCCCGCCTCAACCGCGACCCGGGCGGCGGTGGCGTTGAGGCGGACCATGGTGGCGACCGCGGCCTCGACCACCGCTCCCGCGGCCCGGCCCCGCTTGAGGGCGGTGAGGATGATCCCGGTGCCCAGGGGCTTGGTCAGCACGAGCACCTCGCCGGCGCTCAGCCCGGCGTTGGTCAGGAGACGCTCGGGGTGGACCTCGCCCACGACGGCCAGCCCGTACTTGGGCTCGGGATCGTCGACGGTGTGACCCCCGGCGATCACGAAGCCCGCCTCCCGGGCGATCTCGTGGCCCCCGGCGAGGACCTCGCCCAGAAGGTCGGTGGAGAGCTCCTCGACGTTCCACCCCACCAGGTTCAAGGCGAGCAGGGGCGTGCCGCCCATGGCGTAGACGTCGCTCACGGCGTTGGCCGCCGCCACCCGACCCCAGGTGCGGGCGTCGTCGACCACGGGGGTGATGAAGTCGGCGGTGACCACCAGGGCGCGCTCGTCCGACAGGCGCCACACGGCGGCATCGTCGCCGGTGAGGGCGCCCACGATCAGCTCGGGTGCCTCGATGGGGGACAGACGGCGCACGACCTGCACCAGCTCGCCGGGGGCGAGCTTGCAGGCTCAACCGGCGCCGTGGCTGAACTCGGTCAGACGTCGGCTCATGCTGGTCTCGTGACGGGGTCGGGGAGACGGGCCCGGGTCGGGTCCGCCGTCAGCACCCTACCCGTCGCCGCCGGCCCCACCGTCGGGTGGGCCCGTGCCGGTGGGACCGCCCCGCTCCCGTCCCCGGCTCTGGTGGGTGCCCCCGCCGCCACCTAGGGTCGGCGGCCATGACGAGCGACCCGCGTCTGCGCACCCGTGCCACCGAGCTCTTCGGCGTCGACGTACCCCTCGTGCAGACGGGGATGGGCTGGGTGGCCGGGCCCTCTTTGGTGAGCGCCACCGCCGAAGCCGGCGCCCTGGGGATCCTGGCCGCCGCCACCTTGTCCTTCGAGGAGATGGTGGCCGCCATCGACGAGATCCGCCGGCGCACCGACCGACCCTTCGGGGTGAACCTGCGAACCGACGCCGACGACGTCGACCGGCGGGTGGACCACCTGATCCGGGCGGGTGTCCGCGTCGCCAGCTTCGCCCAGGCGCCCCGCCGTGATCTCGTCGGGCGCCTGCAGGAGGCGGGCCTCGTCGTCGTGCCCACCATCGGCGCCCG
>RFFY01000493.1 GCA_003697065.1 Actinomyces sp.
CCGAAGCGGTCCTCGACCCAGCCGAAGCGTCGGCCGAAGCCGTAGTCGTCGAGGGGCATGTAGACCTTCCCGCCGTCGGAGAGCGCGGCGAAGAGTCGCTCCATCTCGTCATCGTCGTCACAGACGACGAAGGGCGCGACGGCGGGGGTCATGTCCCACTCGTGCCGGATCGGTGAGTCGATGCACACGAAGCGCCGACCGACCACCCGGAACTCGGCGACCCGTACCTGGCCCTCCGGCCCGCCGTCGCCGCCTTCGTAGAGATCCAGGCGGTCGAGCGCGAAGTCGTGGAAGACCTCCCCGTATCGCTCGATCGCCTGTCTCGCCATCCCGTTCTGGAACACGAGGTGGACATCGATCGACCTGGCCACGCCGGTCGAGCCTATTCGATGCGCATCCCCGAGATCGCCCGGCACTCGCGCGCGCAACGCTCAAGCGCAGAGGTACGGCCACTGGATCGCGTCGGCTTCACCCGTGCGGATCAACAACAGGTAGCCCTCCTCGTCGAACGAGAAGATCATGCGGAGCGATGCGTCGGCGGCGTCACGGGGTACGAACTCGATGCGCTCCTCGAACGACCGCGTCTCGGGGTCGAAGTCCTCGTACTCCACCGATCGCTCCACCACCAGGTCGCCGTAGGTGGCGAGCACGTCGGCTCGCGTCGCGCCCGCACCGATTCCCGAATGGGTGCGCAGCGTCCGGTTGTCCTCGCTGGGATCACCCGGCGTGCCGAACCAGAAGTACAGGCCCGTGACCACCTGCTCGCCCGTCGCCTCATTCGTTCGGAGACGAAGAGCAGCCAATCCGTCGGGCTCGAACCTGACGTAGGGCGTCTCGCAGTCCGCATAAGAGACCTCGAAACCCAGCCTCGCGAGCGTCTCGGTCGACGCTCCGATCTGCACCGGCCCGATGCCTCGCAGCCCGAGCGTCTCACCCGACAGGTCCACCAGGGTCGGAGCGTCCGCGGGAGTCGCCTCCGACGGTTCGACCGCTCCTGAGGTGGTCGTCGACGCAACCGCCCCGGCATCGGGCGGATCGTCGACCGTCACGTCGACCCGGCCGGCGTCGGGCGGATCGTCGACCGTCACGTCGACCCGATCGGCGTCGGGCGGATCGTCGACCGTCACGTCGACCCGATCGGCGTCGGGCGGATCGTCGACCGTCTCCAACCCCACCTGCGCGTCACGCGGCCACACGGCCACGATGCCGAGGAGAATCAGCACAACGGCGGCGCCGACGCCGACGAGCTGTCGCCGACGACGCCGACGAACCGCCGCTGCCGCTGCTTCCGGGCCGTCTCCGCTCACATGACCCACTACACCACAGATGCCCGCTTCGTGACAGGCCGATCTGACCGGAACCGGCCCTGACCGACTCTGCCTATTCGATGCGCATCCCCGAGATCGCCCGGCTCACCACGAGCTGCTGGATCTGCTCGGTGCCCTCGAAGATGTCGTAGATCTTGGCGTCGCGGTGCCACCGCTCGACGGGGTACTCCCGCACATAGCCGTAGCCCCCGAGGATCTGGATCGCCCGCTCGGTGGCCCACACCGCCACCCGGCCCGCCTTCAACTTCGCCATCGACCCCTCGCCATTGCGGAACTTGCCGTTGCGAGCCAACCAGGCCGCCCGCCACACCAGCAGACGGGCGGCGTCGATCTCGGTCGCCATGTCGGCCAGGGTGAAGGCGATCGACTGGTTCTGGATGATCGGACGCCCGAAGGCGTGGCGCTCCTTGGCGTAGTCGAGGGCGTACTCGTAGGCCGCCCGGGCGATGCCGATGGCCTGGGCCGCCACCGCCGGACGGGTGGCCTCGAAGGTCTGCATGGCCGCCTGGGCATTGCCGGGCCGGCCCTCGCGGACCCGCGCCAGGCGCTCGTCGAGCTTCTCCTTGCCGCCGAGCAGACAGCGCCCCGGGACCCGGACATCGTCGAGGACGACCTCGGCGGTGTGCGAGGCGCGGATCCCGTGCTTGGCGAACTTCTGGCCCTGGCTGAGGCCCGGCGTCCCGGGCGGGATCACGAAGCTGGCGTGGCCCTTCGAGCCGAGCTCGGGATCGACCACGGCCACGACCACGTGGACGTCGGCGATACCGCCGTTGGTGATCCAGGTCTTGGTGCCGTTGATGACCCACTCGTCGGTGGCCTCGTCGTAGACCGCCCGGGTGCGGTAGCCGGCCACGTCGGAGCCGGCGTCGGGCTCGCTGGCGGCGAAGGCCCCGAGCTTGACGTCGTCGGGGGTGCCGTAGCACTGGGGCACCCACTCGGCGACCTGCTCGGGCGTTCCCGAGGCGGCGATGCCGGCCACGGCGAGGCCCGTGCCCATGATGGCCAGACCGATACCGGCGTCGCCCCAGAAGAGCTCCTCCATCGCCACCGGCATGGTCAATCCGGTGGGGTCGTTCATCATGGCC
>RFFY01000494.1 GCA_003697065.1 Actinomyces sp.
CCACCGTGGCGTTGGGCTCGAGCGACGCGTCCGCGGGCGCGTCAGCGGGTTGGTCCGACGCGTCCGCGGGCGCGTCAGCGGGTTGGTCCGACGCGTCCGCGGGCGCGTCGGTGGTGGCACATCCGGCGGCCGCCGCGCCGAGGAGCACCAGGGCGACCAGCACCCCGGCCCCGACGCGACGCACCCCCGATTCCCTCACGCCCGGCAGTGTGGCGCGAAACGGCCCCCACCCCTCGCCGGGCGTCCGTCGGAGCACCACCGGGGGCGTCAGGCGGCCGGGGTCAGGCCGTGGTCGTCGCCGCCGGGACCCCGCCCATCGCCGGTGGCCCGTCGCCGCACCTCGGCGAGGTGGCGGACCCCGGCCTGACGCTGGGCGAGCTCCCGGGCCCGGGCCCGGGCCCGGGCGGCGCGCACGATGGCGCGGGCCTCGGCGATGTGGCGCCGGTGCCGCTCGAGTTCGGCCTGGGCCCGGCGGCCCCGCCGCCCACGGCCGCCCGGAACGGGTGCCATCTCGATCAGGGCGAGCTGCTTGTCCTCCATGCCTGCATCCTGCCCACCGGGTGTGACACTCTCGGCCTGCCTCCCCCGCCCCCGTCTGCCAAGCTGTCCCCGCCCGGCCGGCCCGCCCGGGCCCGACAGGCTCCCGGCCCCGCCGAAAGGAAGCGTCCATGGCCCACGAGTCCGCCCGTCGTATCGGCATGACCATCCCCTTCGACGGCATCCCCCTGCACGCCCAGCGCGACCACATCGTCGAACTCGAGCGTCTCGGCTACACCGACCTGTGGTCGGCGGAGGCCATGGGAGCCGACGGTCTCACCCCCCTGGCCCTGGCGTCGGTGTGGGCCCCCTCGATGCGGCTCGGCACCGCCATCCTGCCCGCCTACACCCGGGGACCGGCCCTCCTCGCCCAGTCGGCCGCCGCTTTGGCCGACGCCGCCCCCGGCCGCTTCGTGCTCGGCATCGGGTCGTCGTCCAACGTCATCGTCGAACGCTGGAACGGGATCCCCTTCGAAAAGCCCTACCAGCGGGTGCGCGACACGGTGCGCTTCGTGAAGGCCGCCTTCACCGGTGAGAAGATCACCGAGGACTACGAGACCTTCTCGATCCGCGGCTTCCGCCTCGGTGTGCGTCTCGAACAGGCGCCCCCCGTCCTCGTCGCCGCCCTGCGCGAAGGCATGTTGCGCCTGGCGGGCCGCGAGGGTGACGGGGCCATCATCAACTGGCTGTCCGCCGACGACGTGACCCGGGTGGCGGGGATCGTCCGGGAGGAGAACCCCGACGCCGAGATCGTGGCCCGCATCTTCGTGGCGCCCACGCCCGACCGGAAGGCGGCCGTCGACAACGGGCGCTTCGCCATGGCTGCCTACCTCAACGTGCCCGTGTACAAGGCCTTCCACCAGTGGCTCGGCCGCGAGGAGGTGCTGGCCGAACACTGGGAGCAGTGGGAGGCGGGTGATCGGGCGGGGGCGCTGGCCAAGATCCCCGAGGACGTGGTCGACGAGTTGATCGTGCACGGCACCGTCGAGGAGTGCCGTGCCCACATCGAGCGCTATCTCGACAACGGGGTCGACACGGCCGCTCTCGCCATCCTGCCCTTCCCCGGGGTCGACCTGGCCGAGGCCGTGCGGGGCCTGGCGCCGGGCTGAGCGACCCACGGAGCGACCCCGCCGCCGTCGGCCGCTCCCGGCGGGCTCGGTCGGCTCGGGCTGAGCGGCCCCGGCCGCCCTCGGCCGCTCCCGGCCTCCGCGTCAGTCGATCCGGTCGGCGAGCTCGGCGACCCGCCTCAGGTGGGCGACGTGGTCGGCGGGGCGGGAGTGGGCGTTGAGCCCGCTGGTCGAACCCATGACGTAGACGGGGCGGCCGCCGAGGCGCCGGGTCTGGAGGCCGGCGACGGCGCCGCGGTCGACGGCGGCCCGCCAGCCCGACAGGCCCACCATGCACACCAGGGACGGCCGCAGCCAGGCGCAGAGGCGCTCGAGGCGGGCGAGTCCCGCGTGGTAGTCGTCGGGGGTGAGTTCGTCGGCCCGCACGGTGGCCCGCTTGACCAGGTCGGTCATCCCGACGGCGTCGCGGCGGAGCGCCCCCCGGGGGTCGCGGTCGGCGGTGACGAGACCGGCGGCGAGGGCGGCGGGCCAGAAGCGGTTGCCGGGGCGGGCGAAGCCGACGCCGGCGTCGGCGGCGTAGAGGCTCGGGTTGAGTCCGCACACCAGGACGCGCATGTCCGGACCGACGGTGTCGGCGAGGGTCCGCAGGCGGCGCAGGGACAGATCGAGGCGTACCCCCTCGCCGTCGGGTACCCGTGCCAGCGCCTCCACGGCGAATCCGGCACCGACGATCACGTCGACGAGGTGGTCGGCGTCCCACAGGGCGTAACGGCGCGTGCCGAGCGGATCGCCGGGCAGGGGCCCGAAGTCCTGGTCGCCCTCCCACATGACGAGCTCGACCGGTGCATCCACCGCGGTGACCCGGTGCAGTTCGGCCAGGGCCATCGGCAGGTGGCGGCGGTCGACGTGGACGAGCACCTTCGACGCCACCACCCCGTCGAGGCTGCGGTCCGCCAGGGGGAGCTCGGCGATGTCGGCGTGCACGAGGACGGCGTCGGGCGCCTCGTGGGTGGCGAGATCCAGCATGGCCCGACTGGCGTCGAGCCCGAGCGCGCCCGCTCCGAGGTGGCGGAGATGGAACCCGGGTCCGCAGCCCAGGTCGGCCAGTCGCAGGGGGGTGGGCGGCGAGGTGGCGCTGCCACCACCGAGGCGGGCCAGCAGGCGGGCCGCCGGTCCGGGATCGGTCGAGCGGCGGCGCCGTGCCCAGTCGGTGGCGTGGGTCTCGTAGGCGGCGCGGGTGGATGGATCGACCATGGGGGGACGCCGGTGATGCTAGGCCGCCGGGCCCCGGGTCTCGGGTCCCGGGCCACGGTGCCCCCGCTCCCGCCGACCCCGGGTCGGGTCGGCGCGGCTGGACACCGGGGCCGATCGCGGGCAGCGTGGAGGCAGGCCGGATCCGCCGGCTCGGAGGTGAACCACGTGACCGACACCATCGAGGCGTCCCAGCTCCACGAGGCCCTCGCCCTCATCGAGCGCGGCCTGGGCGATCTGCAGAGGCGGGAGCTCGTGTCGTCGGCCGAGGTGGCCGATCTGCTCCTCGATCTGCGGGGTCTGCTCATCCGCCGGGTGCCCGGCGGCGAGGTCGGCGCCGACACCCACTGACCCGCCCCGCGCCCGCCCCCGGCTCGCGATCAGACCGGGAGGCGGCCGGCTCGTCCCGCGTCGAGCACCCGCCGCGCCAGCGCGCCCAGAGCCAGCCCGATCACGGTCCCGCCGATCACGTCGGACGCGTGATGGATCCGCACGTGCACCCGGCTGGTGGCGACGATCCCCGCCAGGGTCCACCACAGGGGTGCCACCCGGGAATCCCGCGACAGGATCGAGGCCGCCACCATGGCGGCCGAGGCGTGGCCCGACGGGAAGCTCGAGGTCCGGGGCTGGCGCAACCGGTGGGGACGCGGGCCCTCGTGCACGGGCCGCGAGCGGCGGAACAGGGACTTGACGGGTCCGTTGACGAGGGCCGACTCGAGCCCCAGGGCGGCGCTCAGCTCGATCGCCAGACGGGGATCGTCGGCGGCCAGCGCCTTCGCCACGCCCAGGGTGTGCCACAGCAGGGAGAAGTCGGCCGCCTCGGAGGCCGTGTAGAAGAGCCGGTCGGCGAGGCGATTGCCCCGCAGCCGGTCCCACCAGGCGTCGACGAGATCGTCGAAGCGGTCGACGACACCCCCGGCGGGGCGTTCGGGGTCACCGGAGGGAGGGGTCACCGGGGCGGTCACGGGGACCGATGCTAGGCGTGGGTGACGTCGGTGCCGTCGACGAGGTCGACCGTGGGGACGGTGGTGCCGGTGTCGGGAGCGGGAGCCGTGTCGCCGTTGCCCGTGCCCGCGCCGGGCAGGCCGGGCGACCAGGCGGGCCGCAGGGCGCCCGTGCGCAGGACGCGGTCGATGCGCCGCAGGGTCGTGGCGTCGACGGCGTGCCCCTCGGTCAGGACCCGGGGGACGAGGTCGACGGGCACCAGGGGTGGTGTCGAGCGCTGGTGGCGCTCCCGGCGGTCGCCGAGGCCGGCGAGACCGGGGTGGTCGCCGTCGCCGTCGACGACCACGAGACCGTCGACGAAGGGCACCCAGCTCAGGTGGTCGGCGAGGCCGAGACGGGTGGCGACGGCGGCCTCACGGACCTGGTCGGCATGGGGTGACAGCACGAACACGCCGGCGGTCGTCGCCACCAGGCGGCTCGCCGGGGCGACACGGTGGGCCATGACGAAGGGTTCGGCCAACAGGCGCGTCAACCCGCCCAGGTACTCGTCGAGCCGGCGGACCAACCGGCCATCGGGATCGGACACGCTCCATCCATCGGCAGGTCGCGGCCGCTTCCTGAGTCGTTCGACCCACTCAGAGGGGGGCGTAGGCCCCGGGTCCGGTGAACATCCCCCGGTGCCAGCGGCGGGGCGTGGCGACGAGAGCCCGGGGGTAGTCCTCGAACATCCAGCGGGCCGTGTTGCGCCGGGTCCAGGCGGTGGCCCCGACGAGGCGCAGGGCGGCCTCGGCGATCCGGCGCCGGGCCAGCAGGGGCCCCAGGGCGCGTGCCATGCGGTCGTCGGCGAGGAGATGGCGGCGGGTGGCATGCCGGTAGGCGCGCCCGGCGGCGCCGGGATCGGTCGGCGCCCCGGCGAGGGCGGCGGCGGCCAGCCGGCCGGTGACCAGGGCCTGGCCGATGCCCTCGCCGGTGAGGGGGTCGGCGGCGCCGGCGGCGTCGCCGACGAAGAGGACGCGGCCCCCGGCCGCGGTGAGGGGAAGACGACCGATCCGGGCGGGGATGGGCCAGGCCCGGTGGGGGCCCTCGGGGGTGGCGTCCGGGCCGAGCACGGCCCGCAGGCGCGGGCGGGCCAGCAGGTCGCGCCACAGGGCGGCCATCTCGGCGCCGGCGAGGCGGCCCCGGCGGCGTAGGCCGAAGCCCACGTTGGCGGTGCTGTCGCCGACGGGGAACGACCAGGCGTAGCCGGGGATGACGTCGGGTTCGAACCAGACGACCAGCTCCCGGGCGGCCCGCGGGTCGACCCCGGTGAGGTACTGGCGGAAGGCGTGCCACTCGCCCCGGTAGCCGTCGGCGGCGTCGGGCACCAGGGCCCGCCGCACCGGCGACCACATACCGTCGGCGGCGACGAGGCGGGAGCAGCGGGCGTGGCCGCCGTCGGCGAAGGTGACGGTGACGCCCGCGTCGTCGACCGCCACCGCGGTGAGGGCGCGGCCCTCGACGACGGGGGCGCCGCGCCGGCGGGCCAGCTCGACGAGGGCGTGATCGAGGTGGTGACGGCGGGCCACGGCCGCGTACAGGCCCGGCCCGTCGGGTAGGGGCAGGCGGTGCTCGCGGCCGGAGGGAGCGACGAGCACGGCCTCGCGGACGGGGGTCCAGGAGGCGACCGTGGCGGGATCGAGGCCGAGGTCCTCGAGCTCGCGCAGGGCGAGGGTGGTGAGCCCGTCGCCGCAGGTCTTGTCGCGGGGGAAGTGGGCGCGGTCGACGACGAGGGTGTCGATGCCGGCGCGGGTCAGATGGATGGCGGCGGCGGTGCCGGCGGGACCGGCTCCCACCACCAGGACGTCGCTTCTCATCGCCGCCCGTCGACGACCCGGCTGAACCCGTCTCGCAGGTGGCGGGTGAAGACCCCGACGTCGGGGACGGCGGCCGGGTCGACCACGACCCCGATGTGGGCGGTGCCGGCGATGGACAACAAGGTGATGTTGGCGGCGCACCCGCTGAGGGGGCCGAAGGGGACGAGGGCGGTGAGGCGGCGGCCGAGCAGCCAGAGCGGGACCGGGCTGCCGGGGACGTTCGAGGCGGCGACGTCGACCCCGCGGGAGGCGGCGGCGAACAGGGAGGTCGCCACCGGGGCGGGGGCGAGACGCAGCACACCGGCGAGAGGATCGAGGAGGTCCTGGGCCGGTTCGCGGCGCAGACGGTCGACGGTCTCGTGGACATGGCGCATGAGTTCGTCGGGATCGTCGATGTCGCAGCGCAGCACGGCGCGGGCCGGCGTCCACCGGTTGCCCACGGTGGTGTCGCCGGGGCGGCGGCGGTTGAGGGGGATGGACAGGCGCAGGCGCTCGACGGGGGCGTCGCTCGCGCCGTGATAGGCGGCGACCCCGGCGAGGACGCCGGCGACGAAGGCGTCGTTGACGGTGCCGCCGATGCGGTGACCGGCGGCCTTGAGGTCGGTGAGGGGCACGTCGAAGGCGGCGAAGGCGAGGTCGCCGCTGCGCCCGGTCATGATCGGGCTGAGGGGCTCGGGAGCCGGCGCCAGGAGTCGGCCGAGGGAGGCGGCGGTCTCGCCGGCGTGTCGGGCGGCGTTCACCGGATCGCCGACCCCGAGGGCCCGCCCCACCAGCGACTCGAGGGCGCCGGCGGCGCGCCGGGCTTCGTGGGCGACGGCGTCGAGCACCCGTTCGGGTTCGCTACGGGGCGGGTCGGGCTCGGGTTCGGGCGGGAGTTCCCGGCGGGGGTCGTCGGGGTGGGGTTCGAGGTCGAAGATCTCGAGCATGAGCTGGACACCACCGACGCCGTCGGTGACGGCGTGGTGGGTCTTCATGACGAGGGCGGTGCGGTCGCCGGTGAGGCCCTCGACGAGGGTGAACTCCCACAGGGGCCGGGCCCGGTCGAAGGGCACGGTGGTGACGGCGGCGGCGAGGCGGTGCAGGTCGTCGTCGGTGCCGCGCCCGCCGAAGCCGGTGATGCGCACGTGGGCGGCGAGGCGGAAGTCGGGGTCGATCTCCCAGCGGGGCGGGGCGATCCCGTAGGGGTCGGGTACCACCCGCTGGCGCAGGCGGGGGATGCGGCGGGAGGCGCGGTCGAGACGCCGCCACAGCTCGAGCCGGTCGAGGGGGCCGTCGAGGACGGCCACGGCCGAGACGGTGGAGCGCAGGCGGGGGTCGCGCTCGACGGCCCACACGAGGGCGTCGACGTCGGACATGCGTTCGTCGTAGCGGGGGCCGGCGGTGTCGGCGGTGGCGCTCACGGGCCCCATGGTCGCATCCGCGACGACCCACCGGCGAGGCGCGGGCCGCCGTCGCCGCCGCGGCCTCGTCTCGCCCGCCCGGGCGGGGCTTCCTAGTGTGCGCGACATGGCGAACACGGAGCGCATCGAGGAGTTCGGTCGCCGGGTGCGGGCCCTGCTGGCCGGGGAGGTCGCCGTCAGCCTCGACGGCAACGAGTTCGCGGGCCAGGCCGAGGTCGTCGGTCATCTCCGCGAGGTGGCACCCGACGAGATCCGCGACGATCTGGTGTTCCTCCACGAGCTGCTCGTGCGGGCCCGCGACGCCGACGGCGACCAGGTGTTGGGGATCTTCCCCGCTCTCACCGACCCGGAGCTCGCCGGGGTGGAGGGCCGGATCGCCGACTTCGTCGCCGAGAGGTACGGGATCCGCTACGGCGACGGGCGCTGGCACGTGGGCGCGATCGAGGGGGAGTGGCACGCCCCCGGCTGGCCGCGGGCCGGCAGTCCCCTGACCAACAACCGTTTCCCGTATCTGCTCGACATCTCGGCGTCGAACTACTTCAGCGCCCAGTTCTGGATGGGCGACGAGGCGCCGCCGGGCTTTCACCGCGTGCCGCCGGGTGGCCGGGTGGTCCTCGAGGGCGAGTTCCCGCGGGCGCGCTACTTCGGGTTCCACCCCAACGACATCGAGACGAACAACCTGCCCACCCTGCGCGACGTCGACATCGAACCCGCGCCGGGAAGCGACAACCCCTACCGGGGACCGGTGGCTGAGGGGCGGGAGAGGCGCTTCCGGGTCGAGATGGTGTTCGAGCGGCGCCCCCCGGATCCGGCGCCCAACACCCTCTACGTGGGCGAGACGAAGAACGGGGGGCCGAACCCCGCCGTGTTTCTCATCTACCGCACGACGGGGTCGGTGCTGGGGGCCCTGCCGCCCAACAACACGGGCGTGGACCTGCCCGCCGTCACCATCGTCGACGCGGCGGGGCGGGTGGTCGAGCACTTCCCCGAGGTCGACCCCTACCCGCCCGGTTACCGGCCGCCGGTCGACACGACGCGCTTCGCCTCCCTGCCCATCCCCGACGCCCGGGCCCTCATGGCACCCGAAGAGCCGACCGTCCGGTCGAACTGGGGCCTGCCCTACGACATCCTGGCGTCGGCGGACATCTCGTATCTCTCGATCCCCTACACCGAACGCCTGGGCGAGGTGTTCGTGTGCCGGGGTCGGGCGTTCACGACGCCCCGGACGCCCGAGGAGCCGGTGTGGGTGCCGGGTCGGGACATCCGGGCCTTCACCGTGGCCAC
>RFFY01000495.1 GCA_003697065.1 Actinomyces sp.
CCGACACCCGAACCACGAGCCGCCGCCGAGGCACCCGCCCTGGCCCTGTGCTGACCCCGGTTTCGGTCCGGTACCACCCGGTCCCGGGCCGCTGCCGGCCGCGTCACCGATCGGGTCCCGGGCCGGTGCCGACCGGGTCACCAAGGGGGTCTCAGGCCGCTGCCGGCCGCGTCACCGACCGGGTCCCGGGCCGGCGGCCGCCGCCTGCCGACCGGGTCCTGATGCCGGCGGCGGGGTGCTCACCTAACATCGCCGGCCGTGGGCGGTGACGGGTTGGTCTACCTGCTGAAGTCGGGGCGCAAGCTCCAGTACCGCCAGCAGAACGTCGCCATCGTGTCGGCGGAGGAGGGGGCCGAGTTCGAGACCTTCTACGCCAACCGCTGGTTGCCCGAGCCGCTGCGGGTCCACGAGGGCGACGGCGCCGTGGTCGTGCTCGGCGACACGCCCTACGCCCACATCGACCCCATCCGTTACGCCACCATCGTCGAGGCCCGCCACACCCGGGCCGGGTTGACAGTGCGCTTCCGGTGCGGCCCCCCGGTGGTGGTCACCGGACCCGCCGCCCTCGTGCCGCCGCCGCCCCGTCACCCAGCGGGGGGCCGTCACTTCGTCTGGCGGGGCGCCGGCGAGGCGCTGCGTCCCCCCGGATCGGACGACGAACTACACGACGCCTGGCGGGCCGCCATCGACCGCCTCCGCGACAACGCCTTCTACGCCGCCAGCCACTTCGCCCGCCTCGTGCGCCTCGTCGACGGTGAGGGCGTCGCCCTCGACGGACGCCGCCTGCGGGTCGGGGCCGAGGCCACCGCCGTACTCGAGGTCCACTCCCCCGTCGACGACCGCTACGTGACGGTGATCGTCGACAGCGACCCGCCCGGGGGCCTCGTCGGCGGTGTCAACGATGCCCTGGTGGCACCCGGCGGCCGCCTCGAGGTGCCCGTGCGGGCCCTGACCGCGGGGCGCCTGCGCGGTGTCCTGTCCTTCGCCCCCCAACCCCTCCTGTCGACCCGCATCGCCCTCGACGTCGAGGTGCACCCCGTCGGGGCACCGGTCACCGACGTGTCGACCGTCGCCATCGGACGGCGAGAGCCGACGGGAACCGGCGCCGGCGCAGCGGCGGGCACCGCCGACACCGACCGGGTCGTCGCCCTGGCCCAACGCCTGCGCCGCCTCGAGCTCGACCCCGACCAGTACCTCGACCTCCTCGTCGGCCACATCCTGCCCCTGGCGCCCGACGACCGGGTCCTACGCTCCCTGGCGGCCCAAGCCGCCTTCGACGTCCGCGACTTCGACCTCGTCGTCCACCTCCTGGACGACCCCGATCAGCTGCGACCCGGCGACGCCTTCCGCCGTCTCGTGGCCGGGCTCCACACGAGCGCCAACGACGACGTCGGGGCCCACCTGCGCGCCATCGACCTCGCCGTCGACCAGACGGTGACCGAGCTGGCCGCCGAACTCGTCCGCCTCCCCGCCGGCGCTCTTCGCACCGTCGTCGAGTCCCTGCTCGACGAGCTCGCCGGCGACGAGCTCCTCGACCGCCTCCTGCGCGACGTCTTCTCACGACTCGGTGACGACCTCGCCGTCCGGGTCGCCCGCGACTGCGCCCCGGCCGATCCCGAGACCTGGCTGCACCGCGTGCTCGACAAGTGGAGCCCGACCGACATCCCCGCCGACGCCCTGGGCCTGCTCGTCGACTGGGAGATGCACGACCCGGCCCTGCAGCCCTACGTCCTGGAGGCCGTCGAACGAGCCCTCGACACGGGCGACCTCGACGACCTCGACCACCTCCGCGAACGGGCGGCCGGCCTGCTGCCCGACCGGGAACGGACCGAGCTGCGACTGGCCGTGGCCCGCCTGCTACGCGGCGCCGAACGCCTCGACGAGGCCGCCGGTGAGCTGGTCATCGCCGCCGACGAGGTGATCGGGCTGGGCGACACCGAGCTGTGCCTACGCGTCCACGCCGCCCTCACCGAGCTGGACGCCGTGTTGGCCGATGGGGACACGAACCACGCCTCCGACGCCGGCGGGAGCAGCCCGCCGATCCGTGCCGAGATCGAGACCCGACGTCGGCGCCTCGAGCGCATCCTCGACGAGAGCCCGGCGGTACGCGACTACCGCGCCGCCCGCGACGCCGAGGCGGCCCGGGACCTGCGCCGCCACACCAATGGGCGGATCCTGCACCTGGTGGGCGGCAAGCGGGCCCCCTGGGCCGACGAGCTCCGCGAGGCGCTCGGCCTGGCCGATCTCGTCTGGCACGAGTCGGAGTACCACAAGTCGCCCCCGACCGACTGGGCCCCCGACCTCGACCGCGAGCGCTGCACCGTCGTGCTCTTCTGGGACCAGGTCGGCCACGACACGACCCGCCGACTCGACCGTGCCGGGGTCCCCTACCTGGTGGCGCGCCTCGGCAAGCGGGCCCTGCTCGAGACCCTACGCGAGGCCCTGGGCGACCATCCGGACCGTGGTCGACCGACCGGTTAACCATCGCTAACATCGAAGCCATGGTCGCTTCGTCCCCACGTCCCGCCGCACCGACAGCCGCCGCACCGACAGCCGACACCACCCGGGCAGCAGCCGCCGCCCCGCCAGCCGCCGCCACCCGGGCAGCCGACACCGCCCGGGCAGCCGACACCGCCCGGGCAGCCGCCACCCGGGCCGACGCCAGCCACGCCGACACCACCCGGGCCGACGTCATCATCGTCGGCGCTGGGATCTCCGGCATCGGCGCTGCCCACCACCTCCAGCGCCGCTGCCCCGAGCGCTCCTATCTGATCCTCGAGGCCCGCGACAGCCTCGGGGGCACCTGGGACCTCTTCCGCTACCCCGGGGTGCGCTCGGACTCCGACATGCACACCCTCGGCTTCAGCTTCAAGCCCTGGACCGACGCCAAGGCGATCGCCGACGGCCCGTCCATCCTCGCCTACCTGAAGGAGACGGCGGCCGAGGCCGGCATCGACCGCCACATCCGCTACCGCCACCGCGTCGAGAGGGCCGAGTGGGACTCGACCACCGCCACCTGGACCCTCACCGTCCGGGTGGGCGACGGCGAGGCGCGCACCTACACCTGCAACGTCTTGCTCATGGCGTCGGGGTACTACTCCTACCGGGCCGGCCACACCCCCGAGTTCCCCGGCCGCGAGCGCTTCGGGGGCCGGATCGTGCATCCCCAGTTCTGGCCCGAGGACCTCGACCACACCGGCAAGCGGGTGATCGTGATCGGCTCCGGCGCCACCGCCATGACCCTCGTGCCGGCCATGGCCGCCGACGCCGCCCATGTCGTCATGCTCCAGCGCTCCCCCACCTGGGTCGTGGCGCGGCCCGACACCGACCCCGTCGCCAACGCCTTGCGCCGGGTCCTGCCCGAGCGGCTCGCCTACCGCCTGGTGCGCCGCAAGAACATCTGGCTCCAGCAGTTCTTCTACAAGCGCACCCGTACCCAGCCGGCCAAGGTCCGCGAACGTCTCCTCGCCGAGGTCCGCAAGCACCTGCCACCCGACTTCGACGTCGAACGCCACTTCACCCCCAGCTACGACCCCTGGGACCAGCGCCTGTGCCTGCTGCCCAACGGCGACCTGTTCGCCGCCCTCCAGGAGGGGAAGGCGTCGGTCGTCACCGACGAGATCGAGACCTTCACCGAAACCGGGATCCGATGCCGCTCCGGCGAGCATCTCGAGGCCGACATCATCGTGACCGCCACCGGGCTCGAGCTGTGCACCCCCGGGGAGATGACCTTCGTCGTCGACGGCGAGGAGGTCGACTTCTCGACCCGGTGGACCTACAAGGGACTCGCCTACTCCGACATCCCCAACGTGGTGTCCTTCTTCGGCTACATCAACGCCTCGTGGACCCTGCGGGTCGACATCACCGCCGACTTCGTGTGCCGGATGCTCGAGCACGCCGATGCCGTGGGGGCCGACACCGTCACGCCCCGCCTCCGCCCCACCGATGCCGACATGACCCCGCGCCCACTCATCGACGGGTTCTCCCCCGGCTACATGAAGCGGGCCATGCCCCGTCTGCCCAAACAGGGTGACCGGGAGCCGTGGATCAACCCCCAGCTCTACGAGCGTGACCGTGCCCTCATCGTCGAGTCCCCCGTCGACGACGGCGTGCTGACCTTCACCCGCTCTCCCGCCGGCGCCTGGAGCGGCCCTCCCGTCGCCGCGCCGGCCACCGGCACCGCGCCGGCCGCCGCCGACCCCGAGCCCGTGACGGCCCCCGACGACGGGGTGCCGGCGTGACCGCCGGGCACGCCCCCGACAGCGGCTCGTCCGACGGCGGCTCCCCCGACCACGGTTCCCCCAGCGGGGAGGGCCGTGCCGACGCCACGTCACGGCGGCCCCGACGGCGGATCCGCACCACCGACCCCGCCGAGCTGGCCGTCCGCATCCTCGACACCGGCGACGCCGACGAACCGACCAACCGCGTCATCCAGCAGGTCAGCGAACTCGACGACGACCTGGCCATCGTCGAGTCCTTCTCCCACATCGTGGCCGTGCGCACCGACGAGGGGCTGGTGTGCTTCGACACCAGCGGCGCGGCGACCGGCGCCGACGCCGTCGCCGCCCTACGTCGCTGGTCGACCGACCCGGTCCACACCGTCGTGTACACCCACGGCCACGTTGATCACGTCGGCGGCAGCGGAGCCCTGGCGGCCGACGCCGACGAACGGGGCCACCGTCGACCGGCCGTCGTCGCCCACGAGGCCCTGCCCGACCGTTTCGCCCGCTACCGGGCCACCAACGACTGGAACGTCCGCATCAACCAGCGCCAGTTCGGCGGCATCTCGCCCGACGCCGGCCTGGGGATCGGCGGACTCGGGAGCTTCCTGCCCGACGACACCCTCGAGCCCACCATGACCGTCGCCGACGAGCACCGGCTCGAGGTGGGCGGCCTCGAGATCGCCCTGCGTCACGACCGGGGTGAGACCGACGACCATCTCTGGGCCTGGCTGCCCGAACGCCGCATCCTGTGCGTCGGTGACTTCGTCACCTGGGTCTTCCCCAACTGCGGCAACCCCCAGAAGGTCCAGCGCTACCCCGCCGAGTGGGCCGCCGCCCTGCGGGCCATGGCCGCCCTCGACGCCGAGTGGCTCATCGGCGCCCACGGGTTGCCGGTGCGGGGCCGCGAGCGGGTCCGCCGGGTGCTCGACGATCTCGCCTCGGCGCTCGAGCATCTCGTCACCACCACGGTGACGTTGATGAACGAGGGCGCCTCCCTCGACGAGGTCGTCCACAGCGTCACCCTCCCCGACGAGGTCACGACCCGGCCCTGGATGCGCCCCATCTACGACGAACCCGAGTTCGTCGTGCGCAACATCTGGCGCCTCTACGGGGGCTGGTGGGACCTCGACCCCGCCCACCTCAAGCCGGCTCCCGCCGCCCGCCTGGCCGCCGAGATCGCCCGCCTCGCCGGCGGCGCCGACGTGCTGGCCGAGCGGGCCCGCGAACTGGCCGAGTCCGGTGACTTCCGCCTGGCCTGCCACCTCGTCGAGTTCGCGGCGAACGCCGAACCCGAGTCGCGGGTGATCCACGGGACCCGGGCCGAGATCTACCAGGCCCGCCGCGACCGCGAAGCGAGCCTCATGAGCAAGGGCATCTACGCCTGGGCCGCCAACACCAGCCGCGCCGTCGTCGAATGAGCACCGATGGGGCGTCGCCCGCCGCTCCCGATCCGGCGCCACCGAGCACCGGGGCCGACCCCCGCGACCCTGCGCCGCCTCCGGCTGCAGAACGGGAACGACTCCAACGACGCACCGTGCGGACCCTCATGGTGGGCGTCCTCCCGTCGGGCGCCGCCATCGCCGGCTCCTACTCGGCCGCCACGATCCTCGCCGACGACATCACCGGCTCGGGCACCCTGGCCGGGTTGACGGCCGCCGCCCTGACCGTGGGGGGTGCGCTCAGCGCCGTGCCGTTGGCCCGGGCCATGACCCGCCACGGGCGCCGCCCCGTTCTCGTGGCCGCCTGGTCCCTGGCCGCCCTCGGCGCCCTGTCGGCCCTGATGGCGGCCGCCACCGGCGCCTATCCCCTCCTGCTCGTCGGGATCCTGGCGGTGGGGACCGGCCAGGCCGCCAACCTCGCCGCCCGCTACGCCGCCGCCGACCTCGCCGACGAGCACCACAAGGCCCGGGCCATCGGGCTGCTGGTGTGGATGGGCACCTTCGGCTCGGTGCTCGGTCCCACCGTCGCCCTGGGCCCCGCCGGTCGGCTCGCCTCCGGTCTCGGCCTGCCGGACCTGGCCGGCGCCTACCTGCTGGCGGTGGCCGGCTTCGCCGGCGCGGCGCTCTTCGTCCACCGCACCCTGCGACCCGACCCCCTCGTCGTGGCCGGCGGGACAGGGGGCGGCGGGGCGAGCGCCACCGCGGACCGCCCGGGGCACCTGCGCCGGGCCGTCGCCCTGCTCACGGCGTCGCCGGGTACCCGCCTGGCGGTGGCCGGTCTCGTGGGCGGCCACGTGGTGATGGTCGCCGTCATGTCGATGACGCCCCTGCACCTCGAGGACGGCGGACACACCCTCCAGGTCATCGGTCTGGTCATCTCGGTCCACATCATCGGCATGTACGCCCTGTCGCCCCTGGTGGGGCGGATCGTCGACCGGGTCGGACCCCGTCCCGTGCTCGCCGCCGGTGGCCTCCTGGCCGCCCTCGGCGCCGAGATCGCCGCCCACACGACGGGAGCGGGTCGTCTCGGACCCTTCAGCGGACTCTTCCTGCTCGGGCTCGGGTGGAGTTGCACCCTGGTGGCGGGATCGGGCCTGCTCACCGTGTCGGTGCCCACCGCCGACCGGGTGGAGGCCCAGGGAGCGGGCGATCTGGCCATGACGGCCTCGGGCGCCCTGGCGGCACTGACCGCCGGTGCCGTGGTGGAGACGGCGAGCTATCACGCCCTGTCGACGGGCGCGGCCCTGGTGGGCCTGATGCTGGCGGCGGTGGCGGGCGCCTCCTGGCTCAGCTCGCCAGGCGTTCGGGCGGTGGTGTCTCGGCTGTCGCCTGCGGGACGTAGCGTTCGGTGAAGATGCGCTCCTCGGCGGCGCCGAGGGCGGTGGCGGCGGTCCGGCAGTCCTCGACGAAGTCGGGACTGCCGGCGATGAACACGCTGGTCGCCGACAGGTCGGGGGCGACACGGTCCAAGACGGTGGGGATGCGGCCGGTCAGCTCGCCGGCGGGCGCGTCGGGGCCGGTGTAGGTGACCCGGAAGCGGAACTTGCGGTGTCGGGCCTCCCACCACGCCATGAGTCCGGGGGCGACGACGTCAGCCGGTGTGCGGGCCGAGAACAGGATCGTCACCGGGTGGGGAAAGCCCCGTCTCAGGGCGGCATCGGTGAGCGACAGGATCGGCGCCAGACCCGATCCTCCCGCCAGGCACAGCACCGGCGTGTCGATGTTGGGGTCACCGACGAAGGTGCCGTAGGGGCCGTCGATGCGGACCCGGTCACCCACCGTCAGACGCTCGTGGATCCAGCCGCTGGTACGCCCCTCGGGCACCCGGGCGACGAGCAGGTGGAGTTCCCCGTCGGGGCGGGGGGCGTTGGCCAGTGAGTAGGGACGCGGGGGTGCACCGGCGTCGGGATCGCCGAGCATCACGTACTGGCCGGGCCAGAAGCGCAGGGGCGGACCGACGGGCCGGAGCCGCACCTCCACGATCGAGGGGGTGCGGGGGATCTTGTCGGTGACCACCGACAGCACCCGTTCGCGGGGCGGGAAGAGCCGGGGCAGGGCGTCGAGGGTGCCGTATTCGATCTCGACGACGGGTGACACGGGCTTGGCCATGCACATGAGCCCGTAGCCGGCGGCCCGGTCGGCGGGCGACAGGGCCATGTCGAGCACGACACCCTGGTCGATCGCCCCCGACAGCACCTTGGTCCTGCACTCGCCGCAGGCGCCGGCGCGGCAGTTGTTGGGCAGGGCGTAGCCCGCCCGCTCGAGGGCGGCGAGCACGGTGTCGCCGGGCGGGCACGGCACCTCCTTGCCCGACGGGGCGAGGCGGATGACCGACCCTGTGGGGACGGCGGTACCGGGCCCGGCGGGTGCGTCGGTGGTCACGGTGGGTTGTCTCCTCTCCCGCTCAGAACACGGGGATCTCAGAACACGGGGATCTCAGAACACGGGGATGACCCGCTCAGAACACGGGGATGATGTCTTCCATCTCGACGTCGCTGATCTCCTCACCGGTGATGCCGACCTCGGGGATGGCGGGGAAGGGGATGTCGTAGCGGTCGAGCACACCCTTGAGGTTCAAGATGGCCTGGCGCCAGTTCTCGCGCTTGGTGTCGACGTCGGGAATGTGGAAGCCGGCGTCGCGGGCCACGGCCTCGCACCGGCGCTGGACCTCGATGAAGTCGGAGGGCAGGTCCCAGAAGTCCTCGGGCGGCTCGTAGAGGACCGCCGACAAGAAGAGGTAGCCGGCCCGGATCTGCTTGGTGATGAGGGCTCGGTCCTCGACGGCGAGCTTGGGATAGTCGCGCTCCATCAGGGTCATGCAGATGGCCATGTGGCGGCCCTCGTCGCGCCCGATGTTGCGGAAGGCCTCCTGGAAGACGGGCTCACGGGCGCCCTCGGCCATCTGGTGGAAGACGGTGGCGGCGGCGATCTCGCCCATCAGGAACGAGGAGAACAG
>RFFY01000496.1 GCA_003697065.1 Actinomyces sp.
TCTTCGCCCTCCTCGCCTTCCGCATCCCCGAACCGCCCCGCGGCCAGTGGGAGAAGGACGACGTCCTGTCGACCCTGATCGAGGACGAACACAGCGTGCCCATCTCGGTCGAGGCCGCCTTCGCCCGACTCCTGCGCATCCGCACCGTGCGCACGGTCATCGTCGCCTTCAGCGCTCTGGGGTTCTCCCTGTTCACCGTCCCCGTCCTGGCCAACCTGCATCTCGAGGACGAGTTCGGCCTCGGCTCGTTCGGGCGGGGCGCCGTCGCCTCGGTCGCCGGGTTCGCCGCCGCCGTGGTCCTGCCCTTCGTCGGTATCCGTTTCGACCGCCTCTACCGGACCAACCCCACCCTCGCCTTCCGCCTCGTCGGCCTGCTGATCCTGCCGGGCGCGGTGCTCGTGCCCCTCCAGTTCCTGATGCCGAACGAGTACCTCTTCGCCGCCGTCAGCGTCGTCGCCATCCTCTTCGCCGCCTCGGCGTTCTCGATGGTCGGGCCCCTCATCCAGACCATCGTGCCCTACCGCCTGCGGGGCCTCGGGTCGGCGCTGGTCACCATGTACATCTTCTTCATCGGGGCCACCGGCGGGGCCCTCTTGTCCAAGATGCTCACCGACGCCTACGGCGTCACGGCCACGGTGTTCGTCCTGGCCATCCCGTCCAACCTCCTCGGCGGTCTGCTCATCCTGCGCGGGGCCTCCTTCATCAAGCACGACCTCTCCCTCGTCGTCGCCGAACTACAGGAGGAGCTCGAGGAGCACGAGCGCCGCAGCCGCGATCCCGAGCACGTCCCCGCCCTGCAGGTCCACGACGTCGACTTCAGCTACGGCAACGTCCAGGTCCTCTTCGATCTGTCCTTCGAGGTCCAGCGGGGCGAGACCCTCGCCCTCCTCGGCACCAACGGGGCGGGCAAGTCCACCGCCCTGCGGGTCGT
This sequence comes from Actinomyces sp., assembly GCA_003697065.1. Classification (GTDB taxonomy): domain Bacteria; phylum Actinomycetota; class Acidimicrobiia; order Acidimicrobiales; family Aldehydirespiratoraceae; genus J010. The sequence continues at coordinate 932 of RFFY01000496.1, forward strand.
GACCGGCCTCGGCACCCCCCAACGCGGGGTGGTCCGGCTCAACGGGCAGACCATCACCTTCGCCACCCCCGAACAGAGGGCGGCCCTGGGCATCCAGATGCTGCCGGGCGGGCGGGGCATCTTCCCCTCGCTCAGCATCGGCGACAACCTGCGCGTCGGCGCCTACCGCTACCGCCGGGACCCGGCGGAGGTCCGGCGTCGCATCGAGCGGGTCGTCGAGCTGTTCCCCGCTCTCGACGGACGCCTCGACGAACGCGCCGGCGACCTCTCCGGCGGCCAGCAGCAGATGCTGGCCCTGGCCCGGGTCATGCTCCACGACCCCGAGATCCTCATCATCGACGAGCTGAGTCTGGGCCTGGCCCCCACCGTCGTGGCCGACCTGCTGGAGCACCTCGACACCCTCCGCCAGGCGGGTCAGACCATGATCATCGTCGAGCAGTCCCTCAACGTCGCCCTCTCCATCGCCGACCGGGCCGTCTTCCTGGAGAAGGGCCAGGTGCGCTTCGAGGGACCGGCGGCCGAGTTGGCCGAGCGCGACGACCTGGCCCGGGCGGTGTTCCTCGGGGGCGACCAGAGGTGATGCTCGCCACCTGGATCACCCGCCAGGTCGTCTTCGGCGGCCTGGTCGACGGCCTCACCTACGGCCTGCTGGCCATGGGTGTCGTCCTCATCTTCCGCTCCACGCGGGTCATCAACTTCGCCGTCGGCAACATGGGTTTGCCCGCCACCAGCCTGTTCGCCCTGCTGGTACTCAACTACGCCTTCCCCTTCTGGCTCGCTCTGGCCGTCGCCCTCGCCGTGGGGACCCTCTACGGCACCCTCATCGAACTGGCCGTCATCCGTCGCCTCTTCGAGTCACCCCGCGTCATCGTCCTCATCGCCACGGTGGGCGTGGCCCAGCTCTCCCAGGCCCTCATGCTCGCCCTGCCCGACATCGACACCGGCGGCGGAGCGCGTTTCCCCGTCGCCTTCGGCTCCACCATCGACGACCTCGTCGGCCTGCGCATCCGCGGGCCCCAACTGGTCGTCGTGGTCGTCGTGCCCCTGGTCGCCGTGGCCCTGGTGTGGGCCCTGGCGCGCACCACCTTCGGCAAGGCCGTGCTCGCCTCGGCCGACAACCCCGATCTCGCCCGCCTCTCGGGGGTCAACCCCAAGCTCGTGTCGACGGCCGTGTGGACCATCGCCGGCTTCCTCTCCAGCCTGACCATGATCCTCATCGCCGGGATGGCGGGCAGCCCCGCGGGCCTGCTCTCCCTGGGGCCGGCCACCATGGCCCGGGCCCTCGCCGCCGCCGTGATCGCGGGCATGTACTCGTTCCCGCTGGCCCTGGCCGCCGGCGTGGTGCTGGGCATCGTCCAGAGCCTGGTGCGCTTCAACTTCTTCGATCAGCCCGGCCTCATCGACTTCCTGCTCTTCCTCGCCGTGCTCGTCGCCGTCTACTTCCAGTCCCGGGCATCCGACGACGAGATCATCGCCTTCACCCCCAAGGTGAAGCCGGTCCCGCCCGCCCTCGCCGACCGCTGGTGGGTCCGCCACCTGTCCACCCTCACCTTCGGGGTCGGGCTGCTCGTCGCCGCCGCCCTGCCTTTGGTCATCGACGTCCCCTCCCGCCACTTCCTGTACGCCACCGTCGTCGGCTTCGCCGTGTGCGGCCTGTCGGTCACGGTCATCACGGGCTGGGCCGGTCAGCTCTCCTTGTCCCAGATGACCTTCGCCGGCCTCGGGGCCCTCTTCGCCGCCACCCTGGTGCGGGGTGTGCAGCTCGACGTCGGCTACGGCTCGGTGCGGATCCTCGACGTCGCCTGGGGTGGCCTGCCCTTCCTCGCTGGTGTGGTGATCGCCCCCCTGTTCACCGCCGCCATCGCCGTGCTCATCGGGCTGGGGGCCCTGCGGGTGCGGGGGCTGATGCTCGCCGTGTCGACCTTCGCCTTCGCCCTCGCCGCCGAGCAGTACCTGTACCGGCGTCCCTTCTTCACCGGGGGCACCACCGGGGGCGTGCCCTTCCCCCGCGGCACCGTGTTCGGCATCGAGTTGTCGACCCAGCGCCGCTACTACTGGTTCTGCCTGATCGGGCTCGTCATCGCCGTCGCCTTCGTCGCCCATCTGCGCCGCAGCGGGGTCGGTCGCTCCATCATCGCCGCCCGCGACAACGCCGCCTCGGCCTCCGCCTACACCATCGAACCGGCCCGCACCAAGCTCCTCGCCTTCGCCCTCGCCGGTGGCCTGGCCGGCTTCGGCGGCGCCCTGCTGGGTGGAGCCTTCCGTTCGGTGCGCACCAGCGAACCCCTCTTCCTCGTCGGCGACTCGCTCCAGCTCGTGGCCATGGTCGTGATCGGCGGCATCGGCTCGGTCGCCGGACCCGTCCTCGGCGCGGTGTGGGTCAAGGGCCTGCCCGCCTTCTGGCCCGACAACGACCTCATCCCCCTGTTCACCTCCAGCATCGGCCTGCTCATCCTGCTCCTCTACTTCCCCGGGGGATTCGCCCAGGTGGGCTACTCGATGCGCGACGCCCTGTTCGCCTGGGTCCTGCGTCGCGGCGAGGACGGTGCCGCCGGATCCACCCGCCCGGCGCCGGCGCGCCCCGTGCACCTGCGCCACGACGACATCGCCGAGCGACCCGTCCCCGACGTCGCCCTCGCCGCCTCCGGCATCACCGTGCGCTTCGGCGGAAACGTCGCCGTTGCCGACGTCACGGTCACCGTCGCCCGCGACGAGATCGTCGGGCTCATCGGCAACAACGGCGCGGGCAAGTCGACCTTCATGAACGCCGTCGGGGGCTACGTCCCGTCCACCGGCAGCGTCGAGCTGCTCGGCCAGGCCATCGACGGGCTCAGTCCCGCCCGCCGCGCCGCCCGGGGTCTGGGCCGGACTTTCCAGGCCGCCACCTTGTTCCCCGAGCTGACCCTGCGAGAAACCGTGATGGTCGCCCTCGAGGCGCGGGGCTACACCCCCTTCCTCGCCACCGCCCTGCACCTGCCGGCCACGGGACGCCTCGAGCAGCGCCGACGGGCGGAAGCCGACGAGATCATCGACTTCCTCGGGCTCGGCCTGTACGCCGACGCCTACGTCTCGGACCTGTCGACGGGGACCCGGCGCATCGTCGAGGTGGCGGGCCTGCTCGCCCTGGGGGCCAGGGTGCTGTGCCTCGACGAGCCCACCGCCGGTCTGGCCCAGCGCGAGACCGAGGCCTTCGGGCCCCTGCTGAGGTCGGTGCGGGCGGAGCTGGGGGCGTCGATGCTCGTCATCGAACACGACATGCCCCTCATCATGAGCGTCTCGGACCGGGTCTACTGCCTGGAGGCGGGCGAGGTCATCGCCGAGGGCCCGCCCGACGCCGTCCGCGACGACCCGGCGGTGATCGCCAGCTACCTGGGTACCGACCGGCGGGCCATCGAACGCAGCGATGCCGCCTCCTGACCGCCGCGCCTAGTCTCGGGCCGTGCTCGAGACGCTCCGCTCGGTCCTGCGCTTCCGCCGGCCCACCCTGTCGGCGGCCGGCCGCCGCCTCGCCACCGCCGCCGACGTCGGCGATCTCCGCCGCCTCGCCCGACGGCGCCTGCCGGGCGGGGTGTTCGACTACATCGACGGGGCAGCCGAGGACGAGATCACCCTCGAGCGCAACCGCGCCGCCTTCCACCGCCTCGAGTTCCGTCCCCGGGTGCTGCGGGGGGTCGCCGAGGTCGACACCACCACCCGACTCCTGGGTCGCTCCACACCCCTGCCTCTGGTGCTGGCCCCGACGGGCTTCACCCGTATGGCCGATCCCGACGGTGAGCTCGCCGTGGCCCGGGCCGCCGCCCGCGCCGGTGTGCCCTACTGCCTGTCGACCCTCTCCACCCGCTCCATCGAGGAGGTGGCCGCCGCCTCCGACTCGGTGGCCTGGGGCGGTGAGGGCGAACGCCGTCTCTGGTTCCAGGTCTACGTGTGGCGCGACCGGGGCCTGGTCGCCGACATGATCCGCCGGGCGGCCGACGCCGGTTACGAGGCCCTCGTCCTCACCGTCGACACCCCCGTGCTGGGCCGACGCGAACGCGACGTCCGCCGCGGCTTCACCCTTCCGCCCGAGATCGGTCTCGACACCCTGCTCGACGGGGCCCGCCATCCGGGGTGGACCTGGCGCTTCGTGCGGTCCGAACCGATCCGCTTCGCCAACGTCGTCGGGGCGAGCGTGGGCGACGGCAGCGACGCCGTGTCCCTCAGCGCCTACATCAACAGCCAGTTCGACCGGAGCCTCTCGTGGGCCGACGTCGACTGGCTCCGCCGGCACTGGGACGGCCCGGTGGTGCTCAAGGGCATCCAGTGCGTCGACGACGCCGTCCGCGCCGCCGAGGCCGGGGTGGACGCCGTCGCCTTGTCCAACCACGGGGGACGCCAGCTCGACGGGGCTCCGCCTCCCCTGGAGCTGGTCGAGCCGGTGGTCGACGCCGTGGGCGACCGCCTCGAGGTCATCTGCGACGGGGGGATCCGGCGTGGCGCCGACCTGGCCCGCGTGGTCGCTCTCGGGGCCCGGGCCGGGATGGCGGGTCGGGCCTATCTGTACGGGCTCGGCGCCGCCGGCGAGGCCGGTGTCGACCATGTCCTCGCCCTGTTCGACACGGGCCTGCGACGCACCCTCGCCCTGCTCGGGGTCACCGAGCTCGCCGAA
>RFFY01000065.1 GCA_003697065.1 Actinomyces sp.
CGGGACGGGCCCGACGGCGTGGTGATGCGGGTCTCGGTCGGCATCCGGTGCCGACGTTAGGTCCGCTCGTCGCCGGGGTCGCGGATCCCCGCACCGGGGTCGGCGCCGACCCGGAGGGGTTCGTGCACTCCGAGGGGCAGGCGGGTACGCCACCGCCCGTCGATGGCCTGCCAGGCGGCGGCCACGGCGGGGGCGGTGGGGACGAGCCCGATCTCGCCCACCCCCTTGATCCCGTAGGGGGCGTCGGGCTGGGGGGATTCGACGAGGACGACCTCCACCGGCGGCATGTCGGCGGCCCGCAGGATGCCCAGGGAGCGCAGGGTGGTGTTGAGGGGGCGCCCCTCGGCGTCGCAGGGGAACTCCTCGCCGAGGGCGTAGCCGAGGCCCATGTGGACGGCGCCTTCGATCTGGCCCTCGCACAACAGGGGATTGACCGCCCGGCCCACGTCGTGGGCGGCCACCACCTGCTCGATGGTGCCGGTGTCGGGATCGGCGATCACGAGCTGGGCGGCGTAGCCGAAGGTGGAGTGGATGACCGGATTGGCGACCGACGGATCGTCGAAGGCGTGGGTCCAGTCGACCCGGTACTCGCCCACGTGGTCGATCCCGGTGCGGCAGTCGTCGGCGCGGGCGGCCCGGCAGGCGGCGGCGACGGCCCCCGCCCCCATGAGGGTGCCGCGGCTGCCGGTGGTCTGGCCGGCGCCGAGCTCGCGGCTCGTGTCGACGACGACCCGCACCCGCTCGGGCGACACGCCCAGCTCCTCGCAGGCCACCTGGAGGGCGACGGTGTGCACGCCCTGGCCCATCTCGGTCCAGCAGTGGCGGACCTCGACAAGGGTGTCGGGTCCGGCGGGCGTGCCGGGCGGGTGCTCGGCGTCGGGGACGAAGTGGACGACGGCCCGGGCCACCTCGACGGCCCCGTTGCCGAGGCCGGAGTTCTTCAACCCGAGGCCCAGACCCACGGCCCGGCCGGCCGCACGGGCCTGCTCGTACGCGGGCCGGACGGCCTCGAGGCAGGCCCGGGCGCCCCGGCAGCCCTCGTCCATGACCTGGCCCGGACCCCACACGGCACCCGGCTCGACGACGTTGCGGCGGCGCATCTCCCACCCCGACAGCCCCACGGCGGCGGCCAGGCGGTCGATGGCACCCTCCATGGCGAACTGGGCCTGGTTGGCGCCGAAGCCCCGGAAGGCGCCGCAGACGGGGTTGTTGGTGCGCACGGCCCGGGCCTCGACGTCGACGACCGGGATCACGTAGGGCCCGCAGGCGTGGCCGGCGGCCCGTTCGAGCACCTTGGCCCCGACCGAGGCGTAGGGGCCCGAGTCGCCCAGGAGGCGGGCACGTAGGGCGGTGAGGCGGCCCTGCTCGTCACACCCGACCTCGAGGTCGATGCGGATGGGGTGGCGTTTGGCGTGCACGAGCAGGGACTCGGTGCGGGAGAAGGTGGTGAGCACGGGCCGCCCGGTGACCAGGGCGGCCAGAGCCGTCTGGGCCTGGTTGGAGAGGTCCTCCTTGCCGCCGAAGGCCCCGCCGTTGGCGACCTGCTCGACCCACACGGCCGACTCGGGTAGGGCGCAGACCTCGGCGATCTGGCGGCGGTCGTCCCACACCCCTTGCCCGCCCGAGTACACGAGCAGGCCACCCTCGTCGGTGGGGACGGCGAGGGTCGACTCGGGTTCGAGGAAGGCCTGCTCGACGCGTTGGGTGACGAAGCGTTCGGTGACGACGTGGGCGGAGGCGGCCAGAGCGGCGTCGACGTCGCCGCCCCGGGTGTAGGCCGACACCGACAGGAGGTTGCCGTCGAGCCCCCACACGGCGTCCTCGTCGTCGCAGGCGGTCTCGGGGTCGGTGATCGGGCGCAGGGGGCGGTACTCGACCTCGACGGCGGCGGCGGCCCGGCGGGCGGTCTCCTCGTCGTCGGCCACGGCCAGGGCGATGACGTCGCCGAGGTAGGAGGTCCGGCCTCCTTCGGGGATGAACACGGGCCAGTCCCGGTCGATGAGTCCGACCCGCAGCTCGCCGGGGACGTCGGCGGCGGTGACGACGGCGTGGACCCCGGGCAGGGCGAGGGCCGCCGCCGTGTCGATGCGTACCACGTCGGCCCGGGCGTGGTCGGCGAGCCGGACGGCGCCCCGCAGCAGGCCCGGGGGGCGCATGTCGGCGACGTAGGGCTTGTCACCGAGGGTGAGCTCGTGGCCCTGGTAGCGGGCGAGGCGGGTACCGATGCCGACGGGGGTGGCGGGGGTGGGCGGTGCCGGCTCGTCACCGCGGGCGAGGAGTTCGACGGCGTCGAGGATCTTGAGGTAGCCGGTGCAGCGGCACAGGTGGGCGCCGAGGTGGCGGGCGAGGCGCTCGCGGGTGAGTGCGGTGCCGTGGCGTTCGAGGAGGGCGTGGGCCCGCAGGACGATGCCGGGGGTGCAGAAGCCGCACTGGAGGGCCCCGACGGCGGCGAAGGCGGCGGCGAAGCGGCGTCGGGTGTCGTCGTCGAGCCCCTCGAGGGTGGTGACCTCGCGGTCGGCGACCCGCTCGAGGGGGGTCTGGCAGGCGACACGGGCCCGCCCGTCGACGAGCACGGTGCAGCAGCCGCACTGGCCGGAGGGGGCGCACCCGTCCTTGGCGGCGACGAGACCCAGTTCGTCGCGCAGGGCGGCGAGCAGGTGGGGGTGGTCGCCCACGGCCACGCTGGTGCCGTTGCACGTGAACCGGGTCGGAGGCGCAGTCACGGGTCCCAGGGTCGGCCCCCGACGGTGCTCCTGTCAACGGCGCCGGCCCTCCGCCGGAGCCCGGGGCGCCGCCCGGTCCCCGCCGGGTCAGGTGGCGGTGAGGCGGATGTGGTGCCAGCCCTCGGCCCCGTCGGGGCGGGGCGGGACCGGTCCCTCGGGTTGGACGGCGCCGGTGCCGTCGACGGCGCGGACCCACACGAGATGGTCGCCGGGTGCGACGCTCGGGAAGGCCTTCCACTGCACCCAGGTCTCGTCGGAGGCGGCGGCGGCGATCTCGGCGGGGGTCCAGGGACCGTCGTCGATGCGGATCTCGACGGCGCTGATACCACGGGTGGGGGCCCAGGCCACGCCCCCGACGCCGATGGGGCCGGCGCCTACGCGGGCCCCCGAACGGGGGACGTCGATGCGCGACATGGTCTTCATCGGCCCCTCCTTCGCCCAGCCCCGGGGGATCCAGTACCCGTCGAAGGCGTCCCAGGTGGTCAGGTGGATCTCGGTGACCCACTTGACGGCGGAGACGTAGCCGTAGAGGCCGGCCACCACGAGGCGGGCGGGGAAGCCGTGGGCGAGGGGCAGGGGTTCGCCGTTCATGCCGACGGCGAGCAGGGCGTGGCGTCCGTCGCCGAGGAGTTCGGTGGGAAAGCCCGCCGTCCAGTCGTCGACGGAGCGGCCCACGACCTGGGTGGCGGCGGGGTCGACCCCGGCGGGGCCGAGGAGGTCGAGGAGGGGGACACCGGTCCACACGGCGTTGCCGACGAGGGGACCGCCCACCTCGTTGGAGACGCAGGACAAGGTGACGGTGTGGTCCTCGAGGTCCATGGCGAGGATGTCGTCGAAGGTGTAGGTGACCTCCTTGTCGACCATGCCGGTGATGCGCAGACGCCAGTCGGCGGGATCGACCTGGGGGACGACCAGGGCGGTGTCGATCCGGTAGAAGTCGTCGTTGGGGGTGACGAAGCTCGACAACCCCGGCAGGGTCCCGTCGAAGACGGCGGCGCCCTCGGGGCCGCCGGCCGGGACCGCGGCCGCGCCGGCGGCGGTGTCGGCCGGTGCGGCGGGCAGGGTGAGGCCGGCCCGGGCGGTCTCGGCGGCCGACGGTCCGGCGAGGCGCCGGGCCGCCCCCCAGACGGTGACGGCGGCGGCGCCGACGGCACCGGACCACACCAGAAAGGCCCGGCGGGTGGCGCGGGGATCGGTGGGGGACTCGGTGACGGTGCGCAGGCGTGTGGGGCGCTCGAGGCGGGCGAGGAGGCCCACGGTGACGCCCGCGCCCACGCCGGCCGCGGCCAGGGCCGACACCCACGAGCCCACCGTCGGGGAGAGTGGGTTGCGGACGGCGGCCCAGGCGCCGAGCAGGCCGAAGGCGACGAAGCCGGCCAGGACGGTCCGGGGTGAGCGCCGTCCCCGCCGGGCGAGGAGACCGCCGATGGCGAGAGCGACGACGACGATGCCGGTGACGAGCAGGCCCTTTTGGCGCGTGCCGAGGGTCTCGATGCTGGTGGCGACGATGTCGCCGGGGGTGTGGTCGACGATGGCCTCGGCGACGGCGATGACGAGAGAGGGGATGTCGTCGCGGACGGCGTGGACGAGTTCACCGGTGACGAGGGCGCAGGCGGCCCCGACGACGCCGGCGAGGGCGTCGAGGCCCGACGAGGGGTGCGGCCGTGGGTCGCCGGCCGTCGCCTCGGGCGGCGACTCAGGCGCTGTAGCGGCCACCGGGTCGGACGTGTGAGGTGGGGCGTCGGTCATGGGAGCTCGTGGGGTCGGCGGTGGGTCGGGCTCACAGGGCGGCCCGAGGGGCCGACGATCGGGAGGTGGGCCGTGCCGCGGGTGCGCAGTCGTGGGAACCTCACTGTGACATGGTTCGTTCCCCGACAGGGCGTCGTTTCCGGAAAGTTCACCGTTCGACGGGCGCCGGGGGCGCCGGTCTCGCCGTGGACGCCGTGGTGGGCCTGGCCCGTGACGGGCTGTCGGCGCCGTCGGGCGCCGGGGGCGGGGCCGACGAGCGGACCTGCGCCCTGGTCGCCGCCGCCGAGGAGGCGGGCGCGCGGGAGGCGGTGGTGGTCGGGGCGATGGGGAGTCGCCTGGCCGGGATCCTCGAGGCCGTCGACCGGGCCCGCGGGCGAGGGGCGGAGCCGGCCCTCGCCACCCACCTGGCCCGGGAGCGGGTGAACCGCCTGCGGGTCGCAGCGGCCGTGGCTCGGGCCGGCGAGGCCCTCGACGGCGCGGAGATCGGATGGGTGGTGGTGAAGGGGCCGGCGGTGGCGCGCCTGTGGCCCGAACCCACCCGGCGCGGCTTCAACGATCTCGACCTGCTCGTCGAACCCCACCGCGTCGCCGACGCCGTCGCCGCTCTGGTCGAAGCAGGCGCCGACGAACTCAACCGCAACTGGGCGGGCGTCCGCCGCTACGCGGTGGCCGAGTTCCCCCTCCTGTTGGCCGGTGCCCAGATCGACCTACACGCCGACCTGGTGGGGTTGGGGCGCCACCGGCGCCACATCGCCTTCGCCACCCTCGAGCTGTTGGACCGACGTCGGCGCGTTCCCACCCCCGCGGGTGCGGTCCCGGTGCTCGACCCCGCCGACGAGGTGATCCACCTGTGCGTCCACGCCGGTCTGGGTGGGGCGACCCGTCTGAGCCAGCTCCGTGACGTGGCCGTCGCCGTCGGGCGTCTCGATCCCGACCCCGCCACCGTGGCCGCCCGCGCTCGTGCCGCGGGAGCCCGGCGCCTGTGCGCCCACGTCCTCGACCGGGCGGGGTGGCTGACGGGGGCCAACCCCCGCATCGACGGCCTGGTCGCCGCTTTGGGGGTGGGCCCCGCCGAGCTGGCGTTGCGACGGCGGGCCGACGAGCGCACCCGGCGCCGAGCCCGGCGACGGGGGGTGGTGCGGGCGGGACGTGCCTGGTGGGTCAGGAGTCGCCGCGACACGGCGGGCGCCACCGTGGCCGACCTGGCCTGGTGGGGGTGGCGGCGGGGAGCGAGCGGTCTCGGCCTGCGGGTCGCCTCCTGGGATGTCGACGATCCCGACAGCCCCCTGTACTGGGGTCGCGA
>RFFY01000066.1 GCA_003697065.1 Actinomyces sp.
CCCAGGCCCAGCGGCGACGGGTCGCGTACCAGGGCGGCCCGCAGCCATCGCTCGCGGGCGAGGACCCCGACCGGACGGTGGTCGGCGCCGGCTCGCCGGTGAGCGCGCACGAGCTCGGCGACCCGGGCGATCTCGTCGAGACGCGGCTTGTCGCCGTGGAGCAATGTCGCGACCTCACGGTCGTAGCGTCCGATCCCGATCTCGAGCCGGGGCCCGTCCTCGCCCGACACGACCCGGGCGATCTCGAGCCCGTCGATCTCACCGACGAAGGTCCCCTGCTCGGCATAGACGTCGAGTCCGGCCCCGGCGAGCACGTCGGCCAGGGCCCGCATCTCGTCGTCGGGCGGGGGCCACGACGGGACGGGGTCGGGCTCGGCCGGGCGCACCCGGCTGCCGCCGAGGGCGTAGACGCTGGGAACGGGCGCGAGCCCCTGCGCCCGGCGGGCCACGATGCCCGCTCCCCCGTCGGCGACGAACACGGTGAGGGGCCCGACGTCGCGGCGCGAGGCCCACAACAACACCGCCCCCAGACCCCGGCCGTCGTCGCCCGTGAGGGTCGCCCAACCCCGACCGTCCGCGGTCACGGCGACCGTCGCCGGGTCGAGGGCCTCGACCTCGGCGGTGTCCGGATCGCCCCCGGTCCGGGCGATCAGGGCCCGGAGACGGGCCTCCTCGAGTCGGGCTCGCTGCTCGCGGTCGACGGCCACGAGCGCAGAAGGGTCAGCTCGCCGAGGAGCCGCGGCGCCGCTTGCCGTAACGGCGCTCGAAACGCTCGACGCGACCGGCCGTGTCGACGATCTTCATCTGGCCGGTGAAGAAGGGGTGGCTCTCGCTGGAGATCTCCACCTTGGCGAGGGGGTACTCGTTGCCGTCCTCCCAGACCACGGTCTCGTTGGTGGCGATGGTGGAGCGGGTCAGAAACGAGGTGCCCGCGGACTGGTCCTGGAACACGACCAGTCGGTACTCGGGGTGGATGTCAGGCTTCATGGGGGGTCCAGTCTGGTGGGGGAAGCGGGGGGTGACAACCCGTCGGCGCCACGCCGGCACCGACACGCTGAGGGGTCAGCCCATGGACGGGCCGCGGGCGACCTCGGCGAGGAACTCGTCGTTGGTGCGGAAGGTCTTGAGACGGTCGATCAACAGCTCGAGGCCGGCGCCGCTGCCCCCGTCACTGGCGAGGCCCGACAGGACCCGACGCAGCTTCCAGACCTGCTGGAGCTGCTTCCTCTCGAACAGGAGCTCCTCGTGGCGGGTGGACGAGGCGTCGACGTCGATGGCGGGGTAGATGCGCCGCTCGGCCGCCCGGCGGTCGAGGCGCAGCTCCATGTTCCCCGTGCCCTTGAACTCCTCGAAGATGACCTCGTCCATCTTGGATCCCGTCTCGACCAGGGCGGTGGCCAGGATCGTGAGCGATCCCCCTTCTTCGACGTTGCGGGCGGCGCCGAAGAACTTCTTGGGCGGGTACAGGGCACCGGTGTCGATACCGCCGGACATGATGCGGCCGGTGGCGGGGGCGGCCAGGTTGTAGGCCCGGGCCAGACGGGTGATGCCGTCGAGGATGATGCACACGTCCTTGCCGTACTCGACCATGCGCTTGGCCCGCTCGATGGTCATCTCGGCGACCAGGGTGTGCTCGTCGGAGGGCCGGTCGAAGGTCGAGGCCACCACCTCGCCGCGCTGCAGCCAGCGCCGCATGTCGGTGACCTCCTCGGGCCGCTCGTCGACGAGGAGCACGATGACGTGGACCTCGGGGTTGTTGGTCTCGATCGAGCGGGCGATGTTCTTCATCACCGTGGTCTTGCCCGCCTTGGGGGGCGAGACGATGAGCCCGCGCTGGCCCTTGCCGATGGGGGCGATCAGATCGATGATCCGCGCCGTCATGTTCATGGGGTCGTCGGGCATCTCCTGGACGAGCTTCTCGTCCGGGAACAGGGGCGTGAGGTCCTCGAAGCGGGGACGGTTGCGGGCCTTGTCGGGGTCGTCGCCGTTGACCGACTCGATGGTGAGCAGGGCCGGGTTCTTCTCCTTGCGGCCGGCCGGGCGGCTGGTGCCGGTGATGTGGTCGCCCTTGCGGAGCCCGTACTGGCGGACCATCTTCACCGGGACGTAGGCGTCCTCCTTGGAGGGCAGGTAGCCCTTGGTGCGCACGAAGCCGTATCCCTCGTCGCGCAGCTCGAGGTAGCCGGCCACGGGGACCGGTTCGGCGGGGACGTGCTCGTCCTCCCGCTCGCGGTCACGGTCGCGGTTGCGCCCCCGGCGACGGCGCCGGCGGTTGCCCGACTCGGGCTGGTCGCCGCCCTGACGCTGCTCGCCGCCGTGACGCTGCTCGCCGCCCTGACGCTGCTCGCCGCCGTGACGCTGCTCGCCGCCCTGACGCTCGCCCGCGTCGGCCCCCGTCTCCGCCTCCCCGCCGGCCGCCGCCTGCTCGGCCCCCTTGCTCTCGGCGCCCGCCGCGTCGCCGCCGGAGGCGTCACCGGCCGCGGAGGCGTCAGCGGCACCTGCGGCGTCACCGGCCGCTGGGGCTTCACCAGCATCACCGGCATCGCCCGCATCACCCGCCCCGGAGGCGTCAGCCGCACCTGGGGCGTCACCCGCCGCGGCGGCGTCATCCGCGTCGGCTCGACCCTCACCGGTGTCGGCGGCAGCCGCAACCCCGCCACCACGGCCGTTACCACCGGCGGCCGGGGACTCGCCGTTGCCGCCGGCCGCCAGCTCCAGGATGAGGTCGATGATCTCGCCCTTGCGGGCACGAGACGGGGGCTTGCGGCCCAGGGCGGTGGCGATCCTGGTGAGCTCCTCGCGGTCCTTGCGTTGGAGCGTCGACCGGCGCATTTCCGTGGTCTCCACGGGTGGGTCTCCTGCGTCAGCGGGTCAGACGGCCGCCGTCGGGATCGGCGATGACTCGGCCGGTGACGGCGGTGGGTGTCGCCGTTTCGCAGCCGCGGCACCGTCCACGTCGAAGCGGTGACGGTCGGAAGCGGAAGGAGTGAGGGGACCGGGCCGTGCCGTCGGTCCCGTCCGGCGACACCGACCATGGTAGGGGCACCCCGCGCGGGCGGCAACCATCCCCGCTCACCACCACCCCACGCCCACCGTCACCGGGCGCCCGGAGGTGGACCGGTCGCCGGAGCCGGGCGCGTCAGCGGTCCAGGAGACGGCCCATGAGTTCGTGGCCCGCCACCAGGGGTCGGTCGGCCACGCCCCGTTCGCTGTAGACACCGCCGGGACCGTCGACGGTCGAATCGACGAGCAGGTAGGGCACCGGATCGCTGGTGTGGGTGCGCAGGCGCAGGGGGGTGGCGTGGTCGGGCAAGAGGAGCAGGCGCCACGGCCCCAGAGCGTCGAGGCCCTCGACGAGACCGGCCAGGATGCGCCGGTCCCAGTTCTCCAGGGCCCGGATCTTCTCGTCGACGTCACCGGCGTGGCCGGCCTCGTCGCTGGCCTCGACGTGGATCACGAACAGGTCCAGACCGCCGGCCAGGTGCTCGAGAGCGGCGTCGCGCTTGGCCTCGTAGTCGGTGTCGTACCAGCCCGTGGCTCCCTCGACCTCGACGACGGTCATCTGGGTGAGGACCCCCAGGCCCCGGACGAGATCGACGGCGGTGACCATCCCGGCCTCGATCCCCCACCGCGAGCGGAAGGGCTCGAGTCGGGGCTGGGGACCCTGGCCCCACAGCCAGATCTGGGTGGCGGCGACCTCCGGATGACGGGCCAGGACCTCGCGGGACGCCTCCATGAGGGCCCGCACCGGTTCCGCGGCCGGACCGCGGGGGGCGCGCGCCGGCTGCCCGGTCAGGTCGTGGGGTGGCACACACTCGACCTCGGCCCAGGCGGCCGGTGCCACCAGGGTGTGGCGGTACTGGACACCGGCGTGGAACGAGACCCGGCCCTCGTGCCCGTCGAGGCACCAGGACCGGGCGCCGAGGGTGGCGTCGAGGTCGGCGATCACGGCGGCGGCAGCAGCCGAATCGGGATGGCCGCCGGCGAAGTCGACCATGGTGCCGTCGTCGCCGACGGTCACGAGATTGCAGCGGAAGGCGATGTGGTCGGCATCGAGACACAGGCCCAGGGCGGCGGCCTCGATCGGGGCCCGGCCCGTGTGGTGCACGGCGGGGTCGTAGCCGAGGATCGCCAGATTGCCCACGTCGCTGCCCGGCGGGAGGCCCTCGGGGATGACACCGGCACGGCCCACGGCGCCCCGCCGGGCCAGGGCGTCGAGCACGGGGGTGTGAGCCACCTCGAGGGGTGTCCGACCGCCGAGCCGCTCGTCGGGCTCGTCGGCGCACCCGTCGGGGACACAGACGACGTACTTCACGGGGCCTGAGGATGGCACGGACGCGGGCCACGGCGCTCGGTGGCCGGGCTCACCGTCGGACGAGAACCGACCCGGCAGGAGCTCGGCGGCCGGCGGGGGCCCTGCGCGCCGGGACTCACCGGCGCACCCGGTCGACCAGGTCCTCGACGGCGGCGAGGTCGGCGGGAAGGGTCTCGTAGCGCTCGGGCCGCTCGTGGAGGTCGGCGAGGCGGGCGGGCAGGGCTGGCCGCACCCCGGTGGCCGCCTCGACGGCGTCGGGGAACTTGGCGGGGTGGGCGGTGGCCAGGGTGACGACGGTCTCGTCGGGACGGCGCAGGCGTTCGGCCACCCCGATCCCGACGGCCGTGTGGGGATCGACGAGCCGTCCGTGACGCCGATGGACCGAGGCGATGACCTCGAGCGTCTCGTCGTCGTCGAGACGATCGCCGGCGAACCCGGCCCGCAGGCGGGCGTGGCGTTCGGGCCCGATGCTCGCCCGGCCGGTGGCCCGGAAGCGCCCGAGGAGCTCGGCCACCGCCGCCCCGTCCCCGTCGTGGAGTTCGAAGAGGAGACGCTCGAGGTTGGACGAGATCTGGATGTCCATGGAGGGCGACAAGGTGGGCACCACCTCGGCGGCGACCAGCTCGCCGGTCTCGAGGAGGCGGGTGAGGATGTCGTTGGCGTTGGAGGCGACGAGGAAGCGCTCCACGCCGAGCCCGCCCCGTCGGGCGACGTGGCCGGCGTAGACGTTGCCGAAGTTGCCGGTGGGCACACAGAAGGTGACCGCCGGGTCGTCCAGGTGGGCCGCCGCCCAGGCGTAGTAGACGATCTGGGCCATGACCCGGGCCCAGTTGATCGAGTTGACCGCCGACAGGTTCGTGCGGGCCCGGAAGGCGGTGTCGGCGAACAGGCCCTTGACGAGATCCTGGCAGTCGTCGAAGGTCCCCTCCACGGCGACGGCGTGGACGTTGGGCGCGTCGACCGTGGTCATCTGGCGCCGCTGGACCTCCGACACCCGGCCGGCGGGGAAGAGGATGACGATGTCGATGCGGTCACGGTCGCGGCACGCCTCGATGGCGGCCGAGCCCGTGTCACCCGAGGTGGCCCCCACGATCACGACCCGCTCGTCGCGTCGTTCGAGCTCGTGGTCGAAGAGGCGGCCCACGAGCTGGAGGGCCACGTCCTTGAAGGCCAGGGTCGGGCCGTGGAACAACTCGAGCAGGAGGTGGCGGTCGTCGAGGGGGACGAGGGGGCACACCTCGGGATGGTCGAAGCCGGCGTACGACTCGGCCACGAGGCGCTCGAGCTCGTGGCGGGTGAGGCTGCCCTCGACGTAGGGCCACATGACCTCGACCGCTGCCGCCGCGTAACCCCGAGCGGGATCGACCGGGGGCAGGGCGGGGACCTCGGCGGGCACGTAGAGCCCCCCGTCGACGGCCAGTCCCGCCAACAGCACGTCGCCGAAGTCGAGGGCGGGAGCCCGGCCCCGGGTGCTGACGTAGGGGATCACCCGCGGTCCTCGTCGCTGCCGACGACCCGCATGAGGGTGCCCACGGCATGCACGGCGTCGAGCTCGCGCAAGGCGGCCAGGGTGTCCTGCACGTCGCGCTCACGGGCGCGGTGGGTGATGAACACCAGGCGGGCGTCGTCGCCGATGCCGTGCTGCTCCATGGAGCGGATCGAGACCCCGTGGCGGCCGAGGACGTCGGCCACCCGGGCCAGGACCCCGGGACGGTCGGCGACGTCGAGGCTCAGGTAGTAGGGACACGAGAGGTCGTCGATGGGACGGATCCGGGCCCGGGCCAGGCGCCCGATGCGGCCGGGCCCGCCGTTGTGGACGTTGACGGCGGCGTCGATGAGGTCGCCGAGCACGGCGCTGGCGGTGGGGCGCCCGCCGGCCCCCCGCCCGTAGAGCATGAGCTCACCCACGGCATCGCCTTCGATGAACACGGCGTTGAAGCTGTCGCGCACGGACGCCAGGGGATGGGTGGCGGGAATCATGGCCGGATGGACCCGCACGGCGACCTCGGGCGGCTCGTCGGGGCCGGTGACGGCGGGATCGTCGGTGCGCTCGACGACGGCGATGGCCTTGATGACGTGACCCAGATGGCGGGCGGTCTCGATGTCGTGGGCGGTCACCGCCGAGATGCCCTCGTGGTACACGTCGCCGGCCACCACCACGGCCCCGAAGGCGATGGTGGCGATGATGGCGGCCTTGGCTCCGGCGTCGAAACCCTCCACGTCGGCGGTGGGGTCGCGTTCGGCGTAGCCCAGGCGCTGGGCCTCGGCCAGGGCCTCGGCGTAGTCGGCCCCCGATTCGCTCATCTTGGTGAGCACGTAGTTGGTGGTGCCGTTGACGATCCCCACGATGCGGCGGATCGGCTCGCCCACCAGGGACTCACGCAGGGGACGCACGAGGGGGATGCCCCCGGCCACGGCCGCCTCGAAGAGGAGATCGACGCCGGCCGCGTCGGCGGCGGCGAAGAGCTCGGCCCCGTGGTTGGCCAGCAGTTCCTTGTTGGCGGTGACGACCGGCTTGCCGAGCTCGATGGCCCGGGTGACGAGACTGCGGGCCGGTTCGATGCCGCCGATGACCTCGACCACGAGATCGGTGTCGGGGTCCTCGACGGCGGCGAGGGGGTCGGTGGTGAACACCGAGGGATGGACCGCCACGGGACGCTGGCGGGCGGTGGAGCGAACGGCGATGCGCTCGACGGTGATGTCGATACCGGTACGGGCGACGATGGCGTCGCGCTGCTCGTCGAGGAGATCGACGAGAGCGGCGCCGACGTTGCCGCATCCCAGCAGTGCCACCCGGAGTCGTTTCACGGGCGCCCACGGTACCGGTCACCACCGGCGGCGGGGCGCCCGGGTCAGCGTCCCCGCAGGAGGCGTCGCAGGTGGCGACGCCGGTCGAGCCCCCGGGCCGCCAGGTTGGCCCGGTCCGGCCACACGATGGCGGCGACGAAGGCGAGCCGGTCACGCCGGCTCAGCACCCCCAGCGAGGCCCGGACCTGGCGGCCGAAGCGCCCGGACCGGGACCGGTAGGCGGCCAGGAGACGGCGGTCGCGCCGTGTCGGCTCGACCGTTCTCGCCCAGTCGACGAGCGCCCGCCCCGCCGGCGTCGCACCATGGGCGGGTTCACCGCCGGCGGGCCCATCCCCGGCGTCGGGGAGGAGGTCGGCGACGGCGGTCACGCCGGCGGCGAAGGGCACGGTGAGGCCGGCGGCGTCGGCCAGGGAGCGGGCGGCGTCGGGATCGAGCGAGCGGTGACCGAGGAGCCCGAGGAGATCGCGCCGGTGCCCCCGTCGGGGGGTGACGTCGCCGAGGGCGAGATGGACGGCGGCGGCGACCAGGTGACCCGTTGCATCGAGTGTCGTCACCCGTCGCGGACCGAGATCGACGCTGGAGGCCGGGGCGGCGAACCAGACGGCGGGATCGGCGACGAGGCCGTAGGGTCCGACGGCGGGGGTGCGGTGCAGATCGACCTCACGCCCGTCGGGGTCGACGAGGGTCACGGCCTTGGCGAAACGCCGGTCGTAGCCGGCGCGCAGGGGCGGGAGCCGACGGGTGATGCCGAGGCCGGCCAGGGCGTCGACGGCCCGATCCAGGTCGGGGGCGGGGACGAGCACGTCGAGATCACCCCAGAGGCGATCGGCCGGACGCCGGTGGGCGAGGTGGGCGAGGGCCGCGCCCTTGAGCAGGCGGTGCTCGATTCCCACCGCGTCGAGGGCGTCGGCGACGGCGACCAGGAGCTCGTCGAGGGCGAGGACGGCCGACAGGGCCTCACGGTGGGCGGTACGCACGGTACGCGCCGCCCCCGGGGGGAGCTCCACGAAGCCGGCGTCGACGGCGGCGGCGAGGACCCCGACGAGGCGATCGGCCCGGGCGGCCTCGACGAGGCGGTCGACGTCGCCGGGATCGAGCGTGACGGGGGCGAGGGGGCGGTGGCCCCACACGACGAGGTCGTCGAGGGCCTCGTCGACGGTGACGGTCCG
>RFFY01000497.1 GCA_003697065.1 Actinomyces sp.
CCCTTCGACGGCACCCCCGCCGCCGGCTGAGTCCCCGGCCCCGTGGAGGGGCGGGGAGGGTCCCCGCACTAGGTTGGGCCCGGACCCGACGCGACGCCGCGTGGGCGTCGCCACCGACCGGGAGGATCGTGCCATGGCCGAGTTCGCCTACTCCGACCTGCTGCCCCTGGGCCCCGACGACACCGAGTACCGCTTCGTCACCGACGAGGGCGTGAGCGTCGAGGAGGCCCTCGGTCGGCGCTTCCTGCGGGTCGAACCCGCCGCCCTCACCCGCCTCACCCGCGAGGCGATGCACGACATCGCCTACTACCTGCGCTCCTCGCACCTGGCCCAGCTCCGCGCCATCCTCGACGATCCCGAGGCCTCCGACAACGACCGCTTCGTGGCCCTCGAGCTGTTGCGCAACGCCAACATCGCCGCCGCCGGCGTGCTGCCCATGTGCCAGGACACCGGCACCGCCATCGTCATGGGCAAGAAGGGCGAGCAGGTCCTCACCTTCGCCGACGACGCCGAGGCCATCTCCCGCGGGGTCCACGAGGTCTACACCACCTCGCCCCTGCGCTACTCCCAGCTGGCGCCGCTGGGGATGTTCGAGGAGAAGAACACCGGCAACAACCTCCCCGCCCAGATCGAGCTGTACACCACACCGGGCGACACCTACGAGTTCCTCTTCATGGCCAAGGGGGGCGGCTCGGCCAACAAGTCCTACCTGTACCAGGAGACGAAGGCCGTGCTGAACGAGGAGGCGATCCTCGACTTCCTCGACCTGCACCTGCGTGAGCTCGGCACCGCCGCCTGCCCCCCCTACCACCTGGCCGTCGTCGTCGGCGGCACCTCGGCCGAGTACAGCCTCAAGGTCGCCAAGCTGGCGTCGGCCCGCTACCTCGACACCCTGCCCACCGAGGGCGATCCCGCCACCGGGCACGGCATCCGGGTGCCGGAGTGGGAGCAGCGCATCCTCGACCTCACCCGCAGCTTCGGCATCGGCGCCCAGTTCGGCGGCAAGTACTTCTGCCACGACGTGCGGGTCATCCGTCTCCCCCGCCACGGTGCCTCGTGCCCGATCGCCGTCGCCGTCTCGTGCTCGGCCGACCGCCAGGCCAAGGCCAAGATCACCGCCGACGGCCTGTTCGTCGAGGCCCTCGAACGCGACCCGGCCCGCTTCCTGCCCGAGGTCACCGATGACGAGCTGTCCGA
>RFFY01000498.1 GCA_003697065.1 Actinomyces sp.
CGCCCGATCAACACCACGGCGCCGGCGTCGGCCTCGGCCCGGTCCAAAGCGGCGTGGAGATCGGTGATCACCGTCGGACCGAGGGCGTTGGCCTTGCCGTCGTCGAGGCGGACGACCGCCACGCCGTCGTCGGTGATCGTGGTCGTGACCGTGTCGCTCATGGCGTCACGCTAGGACGCGGCCGGCCCCGGGGCCACACGAGGCCGGGCGTCGCCCGACCCGGGTCGTGCCCCCTCAGCCCGTGTAGGTGACGGTGGCGTCGGCCCCGACGTCGATCCCGAAGATCTCGTCGAGGCGCCTGCCGTCACAGTCGCTCAGGGCCATGTCCCAAAAGCCGCTGACGAGGGCGAACGAGCGGCTCGCCCCGGGCTCGACGACCTCGTCGGGGCCGAGCTCGTCGGGCCCCCAGTTGGCGGCGTCGCTGGGGGCGAGCTGCACGAAGCAGACGAGCTGATCGCTGGCGTTGGCCAGGGTGAGGGTGACGGGTCGGCGATCGCCGCCGACCCAGATGGCGTCGGTGGCGATGATCTGCCCGTCGACGGTGAACTCGAACTCGTAGAGACCGTCGACGAGGCCCGTCTCGTCGATGATGCACACCCACCAGCTGCCAGTGGTGCCGCCGTGCCAGGTGTCGCCGAGGAAGCTCGCCTCCTCGGCCAGCACCCCGTCGATGCGCCAGACGGCGTCGTAGACCAGACCGTCGGTGAAGCCGTCGTAGCGCCAGAAGGCGCACACCCGGTCGACCCCCGACGGCAGGGCGGGCACGATCCGGGTGGGGCGGTTGTCGGGGGTGACGCCGTCGGCGAAGACCAGATCGGTGATGACCAGGTCGTCGACCGAAACGGGGCCGGGCTCGGTCGGTTGGATCTGATCATGGGCGACGGGTTGCCCGAGGCGCGCCGTGGCGAGCACGTCGGCGGCCAGGTTCACGGGCCGGATGCCGTTGATGAAACCGCCGATGGGGATGCAGGTGTCCTGCTCGTCGACCCGACCGTCGCCGTTGGTGTCCTGCACGACGCGGCAGTCGACGATCTCGGTGTCGGGGCCCGACCCGGCGAGGGTGGGCACGCCGATGAGCTCCCCGTCGGCATTGACGGCGGTGCCGCCGCTGTTGCCCCCGGAGACGGTGGCGTCGGTCTTGATCCAGGCCCGGTTGGGATCGACGTCCTGTTCGGCGACGAATCCGGACACGACCCCGCGGGTGAGGGTGATGGTGTGCCCACCGATGCCGGGGTAGCCCAACAGGCGCAGCTCGTCGCCGAGCTGGACCGTGTCGGAGTCGCCGATGGCGACGTGGGGGAAGGCGGTGTCGACGGGGTTGCCGTCGAGGTCGGAGACGATCTGCACGGCGGCGAGATCGAGCACGGGGTCGAAGGCCACCACCTCGACCACGTACTCCGGTTCGGCCGGGACGTCGGGGTCGTGGGTGAGCCCGACGGTGAGGGTCTCGTAGTCGCAGACCTCGTCGCGGGCGACGACGTGGGCGTTGGTCAAGATGATCCCCCCGGCGTCGACGATGGTCCCCGACCCGGTGCACACGGGGTCGCCGGCGGCGTCGAACTGGACGATGACGACGGTGGCGCGGGCGATGTCGTCGGTCTCGGGGCCGACGAGGAGCTCGTCGCCGGGTGGGGCGCTGGTGGAGGGGGCGGTGGAGGCGGGCGTGGTGGTGGTGACGGTGGTGGTCGACGTCGTGACCAGGGGCGTGGTCGTGGTGGTCGTGTCGTCGCGGGTGACGGCCACGGCGGCGATGATCCCGATGACGACGACCCCGAGAGCGATGACGGCGAGGGCGGGTCCCCGGCGGCTCGTCGCCGGCCCGGGGGGCGGACCCGGTGGACCGGTGGGGGGTGTGGGTGTGGTCATGGTCGGTCTCCTCCCCGCGAGCCTGCCGGCATCGTAGGCACGGGTGACGGTGGGCCGTGACCACGCCCCCGGGGTGGGCTGGGCCGGCGCCTGTCTAGCCTCGTCTCCGTGATCCTCGTCGACCTCGACGGCGTGTCCATGAGCCGTCCGGGGCGTCCCCTGTTCCGCGACGTCTCGGTGACGATCTCCTCGGGCGACCGCCTGGCGGTCGTGGGCATCAACGGGACGGGCAAGTCGACCCTTCTCGGTGTCATGGCGGGAAGCGTCGAGCCCGAGTCGGGAACGGTCCGCCGCGGCCGGGGGGTGACGGTCGCCGTCGCCGATCAGGATCCGGTCCTGGCGCCGGGCACGGTCCGGCACGCCGTGGGCGGGGGGTGGCGGGGCGAGGCCGTGCTCGACCGTCTCGGGCTGGGACGCGAGCTCGACACCGATGTCGATCACCTCTCGGGGGGTCAGTACAAGAGGGTGGCTCTCGCTCGGGCCCTCGTGGCCGACGCCGACCTGTTGATCCTCGACGAGCCGACCAACCATCTCGACGTCGACGCCATCGAGTGGCTCGAGGCCGAGCTGGCCGCCTTCGGTGGAGGTCTCGTCCTCGTCACCCACGACCGCCACGTTCTCGACGCCACCTGCACCCGGGTGCTCGAGCTCGACCGGGGCCGCGCCCACCTCCACGAGGGCGGCTACGCCGCCTATCTCGAGGGTCGGGCCCGACGGGCCGAACACGAGGCGGCCGCCGAGGCGACCCGTCGCAACCTGGCCCGCCGGGAGCTGGCCTGGCTGAGGCGGGGGGCACCGGCGCGGACGCGCAAGAGCCGGGCCCGGGTCGAAGCGGCCACCGCCCTGGTGGAGGCCCGGCCCGAGGCTCCCGCCCGGGGCGAGGAGCTCGACCTGGCCCGTCTCCACGCGGGTACCCCCCGTCTCGGCGATCAGGTGATCGAACTCCACGCGGTCGCCGTCGGTCACGATCCCTCCCGGCCCCTCGTCCGGGACTGCGACCTGGCCCTGTCCCGTCGGGAGCGGCTCGGCATCGTGGGCGAGAACGGGTCGGGCAAGACCACCCTGCTCGAGGTCATGGCGCGGCGCCGGCCGCCCCTGGCCGGGGAGGTGGTCTGGGGCCCGACGGTCCGTCTGGGCGTTCACGACCAGCAGGGTCGCGAGCTCGATCCCCGGTCCCGGGTGTGGCAGGTGATAGCGGGGGACGCGGCCGAACCCTCGTGGTGGGACAAGGCCCTCCTCGAGAGCTTCTGGTTCGACGCCGACGCCCAGTGGGCTCCCGTGGAGCTCCTGTCGGGGGGCGAGAGGCGCCGTCTCCAGCTGGTGGCGACCCTCGCCGCCCGGCCCAACGTGCTCCTTCTCGACGAGCCGACCAACGACCTCGATCTCGACACCCTGCGGGCCCTGGAGGACTTCCTCGACGACTGGCCGGGGGCTCTCGTCGTCGCCAGCCACGACCGGGCCTTCCTGGAGCGCACCGTGGACGACGTGGTGGTCCTCGACGGGGGTCGGGCCGGGCGCTGGCCCGGCGGTCACGCCGCCTGGCTCGCGGAACGCCGCCGGGCACGCCGTCGGCGTCACCTGGGGGACCCGGCAGGGGGTGGGGGTGGCCCGACCCGGCGCTCGCGGCGGCCGGCGGGGACGCGGCGGCGCTCGGTGAGCACGATCCGTCACGAGCTGGGACGGGTCGACGCCGAGCTGGGGGAGCTCGCCCGCCGGGAGGCCGAGCTCACCGGGGCCCTGCAGGCCGGTGGCGATCACGCCCGCCTGGCCGAGCTCGGCCGGCTCCTGGCCGAGGTCGCCGAGGCCCGGGCCCGCCTGGAGGAGAGATGGCTCGAGCTGTCGGTGGAGCTCGACGAGCGGGCGGGGGCGTGAGCGGGATCACCGCCTCCTAGCCTGACGGTATGACCGACGCCGCAGCCACGAGCGAGCCGACCGCCACCGACGAGGTGCTGCACATCACCGACGCCGCCCTCGAGACCGTGCTGGAGATCCGGGCCCGCGAGGACGACGCCGAGAGCCTCGGCCTACGGGTGGCCGTGACGGGCGTGGCCGGGGTCGACTACGCCTACGACCTCTCCCTGGAGCCCGTGGCCGAGGCCGACGACGACGCCGTCGTGTATCAGCGTGGTGAGCTGAGCGTGATCATCCCCGCCGACAGCGTCGAGCGTCTCCGGGGCGCCACCTTGGATCTGCCCTCCAATCCCGCCCAGGGCGGTCTCGTGATCCGCAACCCCAACCGCCCCAACCCCCTGGGCGACCTCGGTCAGCTCGAACTGACCGGCGACACCGCCGACAAGGTCCGCCAGCTCCTGGAACAGCGCATCAACCCGGCCCTGGCGAGCCACGGCGGCTACGCCGAGCTGGTGGGGGTCGACGGGGACGTCGTCCACATCACCATGGGCGGTGGGTGCCAGGGTTGCGCCATGAGCCAGGCCACCCTCACCGCCGGCATCCGGGCCGCCATCCTCGAAGCCATCCCCGAGGTCAGCGAGGTGGTCGACGCCACCGACCACGCCGCCGGCGCCTCGCCCTACTACACCTGAGCGCTACGACGCCTGAGTGGCGTGCAACCGGGCCGGCACGCCCTCCGCGCAGGCGGGTGCGGCTCAGGCTGCCTCCCGCTTGAGCACGCAGAAGTCGTACACGTGGCCGGCGGTCAGGTTCGGCCAGTCGGCCGCCAGGGGGGCGACGTTGGGCGCTCCGGGAGCGCTGATGGCCACCTGGTAGCTGCCCGGGTCGAGGGTGAACACGACCTCGGACACTCGGCGCTCGCCCGGCGTCGACTGGCACCAGGCG
>RFFY01000067.1 GCA_003697065.1 Actinomyces sp.
GACCCGCGCACGGACGGCAACTCCCAGCAGGTGTTCTTCCGGCGCGACGAGTCCTTCGAGATCGTGGTCCGCCAGGGGGCTGCCGCGGCCATCGGCGCGCCCGCCAAGGTGCCGCTCGAGGCCGACGAGCTCCTGGTCTGCGACGTGCGTCGCACCAACGGCCAGGCCCAGATCCTCGCGCCCGACATCGACACCTCGCGCCGGCAGGCTTTCATCTTCGCCCAGGGCGACGCGGTCGAGATCGTCAGCGGGCTCTGGAACATCCTCCAGCCGGCGGTCAACACGGTCCAGTCGACGCTCGACGAGGTGGACGCAGAGCTGAACGACCACTTCGGAGGCAGCGCTCGGCGCCACCCTGCCGGGGACATCGACTACACGCCCCACGGTTTCGTCGCCGCTGGCAACGTCCAGGCGGCCATCGACGAGCTCATCGACGACCTCTCGACGGCTGTTGCCGGCAACCCGGGCGCCAAGCGGATCGGAGCGGACGCCGCAGCCGGCGCCCCGCACGCGCTGGCCGCGGGCAACGTCGACGGCCAGCTCTCCCAGCTCCTTGCCTGGCTCAACGCGCACCTGTCGGCCGCCGCCGGCGCCCACAACGCGAGCGCCATCGCCGCAGTGGCCCACAACTACATCTCGGGCCCCAGCGTCCAGGCCCAGCTCCAGGAGATCGTCGACGACCTGCAGTCGCAGGCGGCGGGCCTCGGGGCGTCGCAGATCGGCAACCAGGCCGCCGCGGGCTCGCCGACGAGCCTCGCAGCCGGCAGCGTGAAGGCTCAGCTCGAAGCGCTACTCGCCGCCATCAACCTCCGCGCCCTCAAGGCCGGTGACACCTTCAGCGGGGACATCCTGCCGAGCGTCACCGGGCTCAACCTCGGCTCCGGAGCCGCGCGCTGGGGCGCCTTCCTGCGCGACGTCAGCGCCACCGCGAGCGCGGCGGGCGTTCCGGCGGTGACCGCGGCGGCCGCCGATGCAACCACGCCGGCGCTCCGTGGAGCCGGCGTGGGCTTCCTCGTCGAGGGGGAGTCCATCGAGGCGAGCCACGACGTCTTCTTCCTCGGGACGATCAAGGTCTGGGACCTCATCAAGGGCTGGGTCTTCCTGCCCCAGCACAAGGGCGACGTGCCCGACGCCACCGAGATCGACGGCGTCACCCAGCGCAACATCGTCAAGGCGTGGGGCAGCGTGTCGTCGGCGGGCACGCTGAACAGCCCGCACTGGAACGTCGCGTCGGTGAGCAAGCCCGGGACCGGGCGCTACCTCGTCACGCTCGACGTCAACCCGGGCACGGTCAACGCGGTGGTGGCGACGGTGAACTCGGGCGCCATCACCGCCGACTTCTCGGTCCACGTCTTCTCGCCGAGCGGCATCAGCTTCGAGGTGGACATCAACTCGAACGGCTCGCCCTCGGACCGGGCGTTCATGTTCGTCGTGCTCGGCGCGTAGGGAGGCAGCGATGGGCAAGGTCAGGATCATCAAGCGCAGGGACGGCGTCATCCAGACGCAGCACCGCGGCGACGAGCGCTACGACGACTCGACGCTGCCGCCGGGGACGAAGCCCGAGGACGTGGCCGAGGAGGTCCTCGTCGACGAGAAAGACCTCGAGGATGTCGAGGACACCCAGGCCCAGCTCGACGTCAAGGGCGGCGAGCTCCTCAAGGACCTCGATCGCAAGCCCATCCACGAGGAGATCGCCGAGCGGCGCGCCGCCGCGGCCGCCGTCCTCGACAAGCTCGACGGGGACGAGGCGGTGGACCCGGCGGTGAAGAAGTACCTGGTCGCGCTGCGCGACCACCTGAACATCGGCGCGTCGCGCATCGAGCGGCGCCAGCCACCCGTGCTCGACCGGCTGCCGGTCGGCCGAGGAGGGAGTTGACCATGGCGAAGATCCTCAAGGCCACGATCCTGATGCTGTCCGAGGCGCCGGACGGCCAGCCCGGCGTCGC
>RFFY01000499.1 GCA_003697065.1 Actinomyces sp.
CGCATGGTGGTGAGGACCAGGGTGAGCACGACGAGGACGGGGGTGACGGCCACCAGCCCCAGGACGGGACGGCGACGGGTCAGTCCGAAGTAGGCGACGAGGATGACGAGGGCGGCGGCGACGGTCACCAGGGTGGCCCGGGTCTGGCCGCGGGTCACGGCGTCGGACACCACCACGGGCAGGATCAGCTCACCGGTGAGGGTGAGGCGGGCCCCGTCGACGTCGAAGCGGTCGTCGAACCAGTCGAGGAGGTCCCGGGCGGGACCTTCGCCGTCGAGCCGGATGGGGGCGACGACGAGGGTGGTGTCGTCGCCGCCGGGCCCACGGTCGAGCAGGGCCCGGGTGCGGTCGGGGGCGGCGGCGGTCACGGCGTCGAGGAGGGCCTCGACGCGGTCACGCTCACCCGACACCAGGGCGTCGGCGAGGCGGGCGACGTCGGGGTCGGAGGCGGCGAGCTCGGCGACGAGCCCGGGCAGGGACGCCTGGGGGTCGCCGACGATCGAGGAGGGCCGCGAGAGGGGGTCGCGCAGGGCCAGGTCGAGGCCGGCCAGGTGGCGGGCGACGTCGGGGTCGGCGACGTCGCCCACGATCACCGCCGTGACCGTCGAGTCGGCACCGCCGAAGGTTTCCCGGACGAAGCGGAGATCGACGATGAAGGGACTGTCGGGGGGCAGGAAGTCGCTCTGGTCGAAGCGGGTGTCGACCCCGACGGCGAGGACGGCGGCGCCGACGCCCACGACGAGGGTGGCGGCCAGGACGGCGAGGGGATGGTGGGTCCCGGTGCGCACCAGTCCCCGCAGCACCCGCGAGGCGCCCGGGACGTTGTCGAGGATGCCGGCCCGGTACAGGGACGCACTGTGGCGACCGCGGCGACGGTCGAGGAGGAGGCGCAGGGCCGGTACCCACCCGGTCATGATCAGGAACCCGGCGGCGATCCCGATGGCGGCGAGGATCCCGAAGTCGCCGATGGGCGGCAGGGGGCTGGCGACGCTGGTGAGGAAGCTGACGGCCGTGGTGACGGCGCCGAGGGCCACCGCCGCCCCGGCCGAACGCACGGCAGCGGCGGCCGCCCGCGCCGGTGCGACACCCTCGGCGACGACCTCGCGGTAGCGGCCGGTCGTCTGCAGGCCGTAGTCGACGGTCAACCCGATGAGCAGGACGGGGATGATGATGCTGACCGGGGTGGAGCCGCCGACCACCCCCGCACCCCGGGGCCCGAGCCAGCCCCCGGCCCCGAGCATCCACACGCTGGTGAGGATCATCCCCGAGAAGGTGATGAGGACGTCGTCGACGGCCCGGTAGACGAGGGCGAGGATGGCGACGATGGCCAGCACGGCGACCGGGAACAGCACCTGGCTGTCGACGAGGGCGCGGTCGGTGGCGTCCTCGAAGGTCGACTCCGACAGGGTGCCGACCTGGACGGGACCGAGGTCGGTGCCGGTGAGGATCTCGTCGATGCGTCGCTCGGCGGCCGCCACGGCGGTGACGGGGCGGTCCCCGCGCTTCAGCTGGATACCGCCGATGGCGGCGTCGGCTCGTCCCGCCGCCGGGTCGGGGCCGGCGACCAGGGCGTCGAGCAGGGCCCGCCGGGGGTCGTCGTCGGGGGCGGCGAAGGCGGCGGCCACCGCCGCCGGGGTGAGCTCGTCGGGGGCGACGCCGGCGAGGTCGGCGATGAGGGCGGCGTGGGTGACGGGGGGCTGATCGTGGTCGAGGACCGGCGTCACGACGGGGTCGGCGACGAGGGTGTCGACGGTGCGGGCGAGGGCCGCCAGGTGACCGGTGTCGAGCACCTCGCCCCGCAGCACGATCTGCACCACCGAGGTGCGTCCCGATTCGGGGAAGTGCTCGTCGAGGCGCTGGAGGGCCACGCCGAGCTCGGTTCCCCGGGGGATGAAGGCCTCGAGGGTGTCGGGTTCCTCCACGCTGCGCCCGAGGCCGGCACCGAGGGCGATCGACAGTGCCAACAGACCGACGATCACCAGACGCGGCCGCTCCGCCACCAGGCGCGCCCACACGGACATGGCCGGAGACTCTAGGGGACGACGGTGGGTGTGACCATCTTCACCGTGCGGCGGGCTTCACCGTGCCGCGCGCACCGCCCGAAGCTCAGTGCGGGTCGACCCAGGGACGGGGCCGATCGAAGCGGAAGCCCTGGGCGTAGTCGCAGCCGGCGGCCACGACGAGGGTCTCGTCGAGATCGGTCTCCACACCCTCGGCCAGCACCCGGACACCGAGCCCGTGCAGGAGGTCGACGATCGAGGTGAACAGGCGGGCCGAACGGTCGTCGTGGCGGGCCGCCTGCAGGAAGCTCCGGTCGAGCTTGACGATGTCCACGTCAGCTCGCGGAGGTAACCGAGCGAGGACCATCCCGTCCCGAAGTCGTCGAGGGCGACCCGGATCCCGTCCTCGCGCAGGGACCGGACGACGGACGCCGCCCGGGCCAGGTCCGTGAGCAGGGCCTGCTCGGTGATCTCGACCATGAGGAAGCGGGGTTCGAGGCCCGACGACGCCAGCTCGGACCGGAGCCGTTCCACGAACCCCTCGGCGAGCAGTTCGTCCCCGTCGATGTTGACCGAGAGCCGGCACTCCGAGCGGCCCGGCGACGGCCGCGGCCAGGCGCGGGCCGCCTCGGCCAGTGCCCGCCGGCGCACCGTCTCGGAGATCTCCGCCAAGAGGCGACCGCGTCGGGCGACGTCGATCCAGGTGCCGGCCGGACGGATGTCGTCGCCGTCGAGCCAGCGGGCCAGGACCTCGGCGCCGATGTGACCGCCGTGGGGCAACTCGACGAGGGCCTGGTAGTGGGGGACGAAGGAGCCGAGTTCGATGGCTGCTCTCAGCTCGTGCAGCCGAGCTATGAAGCGGCGGGCCTCCTCCCGGAAGGCGTCGTCGTAGACGAGGATCGTGCCCGTGCCCGACTCGACGGCCCGGTCGGCCGCCACCTCGGCCCGCTCGAGCAGATCGTCCGCTGTACCCTCCTCGACCGCGGCCGCCCCGATCGTCGCCGTCACGTGCACCGTGTGGCCGAGTACACGGACCCG
>RFFY01000068.1 GCA_003697065.1 Actinomyces sp.
GATCGACCGCCAGATCGACCCCGCCGGCGAGCCCGGCGAGCTCGTCGAGTTCACCATTCCCGACGGGGCCACCACCAACGACGTGGCCAGCGACCTCGCTGCTGCCGGGGTCGTCTCGAACGCCACCGTGTTCCGCTACTGGTTGCGCTGCGACGGCGACATCAGCATCGTCGGGTTCCTGTCCTGCGACACCGAGCACACCTTCAAGGCCGGTGACTACGAGCTGCGCGAGAACATGTCCTTCGAGGAGGCGGTTGCCGTCCTCGATGCCGGCCCGATCCCCGAGGTGGTCTTCACCGTCACCGTCCCCGAGGGCCTGCGCTGGACCGAGATGGTCGACCGTCTCGTGGCCGAGAATCCGCGCTTCGAGCGGGACGAGCTCGAGGCCGCCTTCACCGACCCGTCGCTGACCTCGGAGTTCCTTCCCCCCGACGTGCCCTTCGGCTCGATGGAGGGCCTCCTGTTCCCCGCCACCTACGACATCCCCGAGGACCAGCTCGGCGACGAGCAGCGCTTCCTGCAGCGCATGGCGGCCGAGTTCGACCGGCGCTTCTCGGCCCTGCTCGACGATCCCGGGGCCGCCCCGGTGATCGAGGAGCTCGGTCTGCGGCCCTACGACGTGGTGATCGTGGCCAGCCTCGTCGAGGAGGAGGCCAAGATCGACGCCGACCGCCCCCGTATCGCCCGGGTCATCTACAACCGCCTCCTCGCCGGCGAGAAGCTCGGTATCGACGCCACCGCCTGTTACGCCGCGAACAAGCCGTGTTCGGAGCTGACCGCCGCCGATCTCGAGAACCCGTCGCCGTGGAACACCCGGGCGGTGCCCGGTCTGCCCCCGACGCCGATCGCCGCACCGGGGGAGGCCTCCCTGCGCGCGGCCCTACAGCCCGCGGAGGGCGACTGGTTCTGGTACGTGCTGACCGACGAGGGCGGTGTACCGGGGGCGCACACCTTCGCCTCCACCGAGAGCGAGTTCACCGCCGCCGTCGCCGTGTGCCGGGAGAAGGGCTATTGCGGGTGAACCCACGCCCGCCCGGTGGCCGGAGGCGGAGCGGGTGAGTCGCCCGAGCGGCCGCACCCGGGTGGCGGCGGTCATCGGCGATCCCGTCGCCCACTCCCTGTCGCCGGCCCTGCACAACGCCGCCTTCGCCGCCACGGGGATCGACGCCGTCTACGTCGCCTTCCGGGTGGCCCCGGGCCGGGCGGGAGCGGCCCTCGACGCCGCCCGCACCCTGGGCCTGCTGGGCCTGTCGGTCACCATGCCCCACAAGGCCGACGCCGCCGCCCGCGCCGACCGGCGTTCCGGGACCGTCGAGCGCCTGGGTGCCGCCAACTGCATCGTGGTGGACGACGACGGCCGGCTCCGGGCCGAGAACACCGACGGGATCGGCTTCCTGCGCGGACTGGCCGACGACGCCGGCATCACCGACCCGACCGGGCGCCGGGTCGTGGTGCTGGGCGCCGGGGGAGC
>RFFY01000500.1 GCA_003697065.1 Actinomyces sp.
CCCCGGCCCCGCTTGCCTCCCCCCCGGTCGCCCCGTCCCGTGGCCTCGTGGCGGTGGGCGGCGGCGTGGCAGGCGGTGCAGTGGAGCTTGAGGTTGTCGGGGTCGGTCGTACCGCCCGCCGACCAGGCCCGCAGATGATGGGCGTCGCAGTGGCGGGTGGGGGCGCCGCATTCGGTGCATCCCCCGTCGCGCACGGCCAGGACCCGACGCAGATCGCCGCTGGCGAGACGACGCCGGCGACCCAGCCACAGGGGCCGACCCGGCCCGTCGAAGAGAAGGCCCCGGACGGTGACCCCGCCCGGACCCAGCGCCTCGAGCCGGTCGAGCACCGACGCCGGCACCGGGCCGGTGTCGACGATCTCGACCCGGGCCGCCTCATGCGGACTCAGCAGGGAGCGCACGTCGAGGGTGCAGATCAACTCGAGAGAGGGCGCCTCGCCCCCGCCCCCGGTCAGGGGCGGATCGGCCTCGTGGGCCGACACCCCGGCCACCAGGCGCGAGAAGGCATCGGCCCGGCGCTGCTCGAGGGTGCGCACGGCGTCGGGTGTGCCGTCGCGGCCCCCGTCGTGGCGCCAGAGGCGGTCGGTCTCGGCCTCGAGGGCGGCGGTGACGGCGGCGGCCACGACCGGGTCGAGCACCACGTGGCAATGGGTCGAGCCGTCGGTCTCGTCGGTCCACCACCGCCCCGAGCGCCGGGCACGCTGACGGGCCAGCCGGTCCTCGGCCTCGGCCCGGGTCTCGTGGGCGGCCACCCAGCGTCGGATCAGACGCCGGGCCGGATCGACGCGTTCGTCGGCCACCAAGGCCAACAGCTCGTCGTCGACGCGGGCGGCGTCGGTGCGCTCGGCCGCCGCCACCAGGGCGTCGGCGTGCTCGACCGTGAGGCGCCCGTCGGCCAGGGCATCGGCCACCCGGGGCATGGCGGCCAGGCCCCGTGCCCGCCGGGCCCGCCGCCGCGCCTCGCGGCGGGAGCGGCGGCCGACGCGCTCGTCGACCAGTGTGCCGTCGACCCCGGCCGCGCCCCGGGCGTCGGCGGCCGCACCCAGGCGGGCCTGGGCCGCCGACACCGCCGACTCGAGGCGCCCCAGGGCCTCGGCGGCGGCGATGACTTCGTCGGCCGACCAGCCCGAGCCCGACAGGTCGGCCAACGCCGCGGCCCACCCGGCCAGGCGCTCGGCCCACTCACCCGCGGTGGTGCCGGCCTCGACCTCGGGAGTTGGCGGCACCCGAGGTGGTGCGGGCACCGGGGGTGGTGCCGGGTCGCTGCGCACACCTGTAGCGAACATGTGTTCGAGTGTAGCCACCCAGTGTGACAAGGTCACCGGAGTGACGGCGACGCCGCGAAAAAAGTTCGGGCGGGCCGGGGGACGAGGG
>RFFY01000501.1 GCA_003697065.1 Actinomyces sp.
ACCGCCTCCTGGGGCCATCGGCGCCGGCGGCGCTTCGTCGAGCGCCACCTGGCCGCCGACCACCGGGCCCGCCTGGAGCTGGGGGCCGCCGGCCTCCAGACCCTCAACACCGCCGTCGGTCAGGTGGCGGGGGCGATCGACGCCTCGGTGGGTGCGGTCAAGGCCCTCGCCAGTGCGGGCGCCCTCGCCCTCGTCGCCGTGATCGTGCAACCCCTGGCCGCCCTGGGGCTGGCGGTCGCCGGTGTCCTGCTCCATGCCGGCCTGCGACCCCTCACCGGGCGCAGCCGGGCCCTGGCCGCCGCCCAGGCCGACACCGGCTTGACCTACGCCCACGAGATCGACGAGCTGGCCCGCCTCGGACGGGAGCTGGCCGTGTTCGGTTCGGGTCGGGCCTTCGCCCGCCGCCTCGACGCCACCTCGGCCCGCTTCGCCCGGCTCCAGCGCCGGGCCCGGGCCCTGAGCCAGAGCATCGCCCCCCTGTACCAGGCGACCACCATCGCCTTCGCCACGGGCGTCCTCGTCGCCGTCGTCGCCTGGGGCGGCACCGACGCCGCCCAGGTCGGTGCCTCGGCCGTCCTGCTCCTGCGGGGACTCGCCTACGGCCAGCAGTTCCAGACGGCGATCCACCGCCTGCGCGAGACCGAGCCCTTCGCCGACCAGGTGGCCGAGCTCGAGGGGCGCCTGACACCGGCGCGGGTGGTGTTCGGCGACGCCGACTGCGGCCCCATCGAGTCCCTGACGGTCGAGAACCTCGCCTTCCACCATCCGGGAGCGGCCCGGCCCGTCACCGTCGACCGGCTGCGGTGCCGGCGCGGCGAGGTGGTGGCGGTCACCGGCCCCAGCGGGGAGGGCAAGACCACCCTGGCCGAGCTCCTGGTGCGTCTGCGCCTGCCGGACCGGGGGGAGATCAGGGTCAACGGCCTCCCCCACTTCGCCGTGCATCCCGACCACTGGACCCGGCGGGTCGCCTTCGTCCCCCAGAATCCACCCCTGGTCACCGGAACCCTGGCCGACAACGTCGACCTGTGGCGGGGCCTTCCCCGCGCCACCCTCGTCGAGGCGGTCGCCCGGGCGGGTCTCGCCGACGAGGTGGACGAACTCGAGGCCGGCCTCGACACCCGGGTGGGCCCCGGTGGCCGCAACCTGTCGGGCGGCCAGCTCCAACGCCTGGCCCTCGCCCGCGCCCTGGCGGGCGGTCCCGACCTCCTCGTCCTCGACGAGCCGACCAGCGCCCTCGACGCCGCCAGTGAAGAGCGCGTCCGCGCCACCCTGACGGCGTGCCGGGCCTCGATGATCGTCATCGTGATCACCCACCGGGCCTCGACCCTGGCCGTGGCGGACCGTCATCTCGTGTTGCGCCGCGGTCGCCTGAGCGAGACCACCACCCACGATCTGGTGGGCTGAACCCGGCGTCGGCGGGCGCCACCTCCGCCGGGCGGGGCGCACCGCCGGGCGGCGGGGACCAGGGTCCCTGGCGCTCCACCGTCGGGTGGGCGACGATGTGACCACACGACACGGGAGGTCACGATGTACACGATCGTCGTCGGCGTCGACGGCTCGGACGGCTCGCTCGCCGCCCTGCGCCACGCCCTGGAGGAGGCCCGCCTGCGTGGCGGCGCCCGGATCCGGGCGGTCATGGCGTGGACCTACCCTCCCTTCGCTCTCGCCCCCGCACCCCTGGGCGCCGGTGTCGCTCCCGTCGAGGCGATGGACGAGGCCGCCATGGCGGCCCTCGAGGACGCCATCGCCGCCGTGGGCGATCCCGACGATCTCCACATCGAACGCATCGTGGAGATGGGTCGGGCGGCGCCCGTCCTCGTCGAGTTGTCCAAGGACGCCGACCTCGTCGTCGTCGGTTCCCGCGGTCACGGTGGTCTCAGCGGCGCCCTGCTCGGGTCGGTGTCCCAGCGCGTGGCGGGGGCCGCCCACTGTCCGGTGCTCGTCGTGCCCTGGCACGGGTGACGCCGGTGGCTCCCGGGCATCGGGACGCGGTGGCCGACCCCTCCGGTTCCCCGGGGTCGCTCCCCGCGCCCTTCGACGAGGCTGTCGAGGTCGACGCCGACGGCTCTCCCGTGCGGGTGCTCGTCCGCCGGGCGGGCCGCGGGGCACCCCTCGTGATCGCCGCCCACGGGATCACCGCCAACGCCGTCGCCTTCTCGCCCCTCGCCACCGCTCTGGCCGGAACCGCCACCATCGCCGCCCTCGATCTGCGGGGGCGGGGGGACTCCGCCGGCCACCCCGGGCCCTTCGGTCTGGCGGCCCACGCCGCCGACGTCTGGCGCGTCGCCGATGCCCTCGGGGCCGACACGGCGGTCCTCGCCGGCCACTCCATGGGCGCCTACGTGGTGGCCCGGGCCGCCCACCTGGCGCCGACGCGCACCCGCCACCTCGTGCTTCTCGACGGCGGCCTGCCCCTCACCGACGCCCCACCCGACGACCCCGACGCCGTGCTCGAGGCCACCATCGGGCCGGCCCTGGCCCGCCTCGAGATGAGCTGGCCCGACCTCGACGCCGTGCTCGACTTCTGGCGGGCCCATCCCTCCCTCGGCGACCACGAGGCGTGGGACGAGCGCCTCGTCGCCTACGTCCGCCACGACGTCGGAGAGGCGGTGGACGGCCGCCTCCGCTCGCGGGCGTCGGCGGCGGCCATCCGCCGCGACGGACGTGACGTCCTCCTCGACCCCGACGCCACCGGTGCCGCCGCCACGACGACGGTTCCCACCACCCTGGTGCGGGCCGCCCGCGGCCTGCTGGGCGACCCCGACTCCCCTCTCATCCCCGCCGCCACCCGCGAGCGTTTCCGTCGCCTACGTCCCGACGCCACCGTCGTCGAGCTCCCCGGGCACCTCAACCACTACACCATGTTGTGGGACGACGCCGGGATCGAGGCCATCGCCGCCGCCATCAAGCGGGTGCTCGCCGCCTGACGCGGGGGCGGGAGGCCCGGTCAGGACGCCAGGTCGTCGGGATCGACGACCCGGAGGCGCTCGACGGCGAGCGGCGCCGCCACCTCCACGGCGGTGCCGAGATCGACACGGCCGCGGCGCACCGCCTCGGCGAGGGCCGTCTCGTCGGGGTGGCCGGCGGCCACGAGCCCGGCGGCCACCCCGGCGGCCTGCCCGCTGCGGGAGGCCTGGCGGGCCAGCACCCGGGCCGCCCGCGCCGCCACCCGCAAGCGAAAGGCCGTCCGCCCCGTGGCGTCGCCGACCAGGGCGTCGAGCTCCCCCGCCAGGGCCTCGGCCAGGGCGGCGGCGTCGGGATCGCGATGCACACCCGGGCCCCCACCCGACTCCCCGGTCGTCGCCGCCGCGACCCCCGCCACGTCGACACCGAGGTGGCGCAGGATCTCGACCTCGGTCTCGGCCACCCGACGCCCGATCAGGGCGTGTTCGAGCGACCGCACCCGTCCCGACAGGTGGGCGTCGGCCTGCATCTGGCAGATGATCCCCCACCTCAGCACGCCGAACAGCTCCCACCACCGGAGGGTGCTCTCGTCGATCGGGCGTCCCCCGGCGGCGGCGTAGGCGTCGAGCAGGTCCCGGCGTTCGGCCAGGCCCGCCACGGGACGGGGACCCCCGAAACGCCACGAGCGGACACACAACCA
>RFFY01000007.1 GCA_003697065.1 Actinomyces sp.
CGCACGAAGTAGCGCTGGAGGGCGAAGAACACCGCCAGGGGCACGCCGGACTGCACGAACGCCCCCGCCGACAGGAGGTGCTCGCGCAGGCCGAACTCCCCCGCCAACGAGGCGATGCGCACGGTGGCGGGCAGCTCACTGCCCCGGGAGCCGATCATGGTCAAGGCGATGAGGTAGTCGTTCCAGGTCCACAGGAACTGGAAGATGGCGAAGGCGGCCAGGACCGGCACCG
Organism: Actinomyces sp.; assembly: GCA_003697065.1. Lineage (GTDB taxonomy): Bacteria > Actinomycetota > Acidimicrobiia > Acidimicrobiales > Aldehydirespiratoraceae > J010. The sequence continues at coordinate 233 of RFFY01000007.1, forward strand.
ACAGGGGCAGGACGAGACGCCAGAAGATGGTGAAGTGGTCGGCGCCGTCGATGCGGGCCGCCTCGAACACGTCGCCGGGCAGGGAGGCGATGTAGTTGTGTAACAGGAAAATGGCGAAGGGCATGGCGAAGGCCGTGTGGGTCAACCACACCGCCGTCGTCGTGCCCGCCAGTCCCAGGTCGGGGAACAGGGTCACCGTCTTGTCGAGCAGGGGGACCGTCCAGTGGGCGCCGCCCGAGTACATCTGCAGCAGGGGGATGAGGGCCACCTGGTTGGGGATGGCCAGTAGGGACACGGTGGCGATGAAGGCCAGGTGGCGACCCCGGAAGTCGATCCAGGCGAAGGCGTAGGCGGCGAAGGCGGCGATGGCGATGGGAATGATGGTGGCGGGGATGGCGATGGCGAAGGAGTTGACCAGGCCCTCGCGCAGGCCGCCCGTGGCCTCCGCCGACAGGACGTCGCGGTAGTTGTCGAGGCTGAAGTCGGCGAAGGTCTGTCCCCACGGCACGATCGAGTCCCACCAGCCCGAGGTGCGCTGGAGGTCGCGGACCCGGAAGGAGTTGATGAACAGGCCCGTGGTGGGGATGGCCCACAACACGACGAGGATCCACAGGATCCAGGTGGGGATCGAGCGCAGGGCCCCGTAGAGGCGGGCGGCGGGTCCGGGCCGGACGGGAGCGGTGGTGGCGGTCATCAGGCCTGGGCCTCCTGCATCCGGCGGATGTTGTAGTACATGATCGGGAGGACCGAGACGAAGAGCAGCACGGCCAGGGCCGAGCCCAGCCCGAAGTTGAGCTCGGTGAAGGCCCGCTGCCACATCTCGTTGGCGATCACCTGGGTGTCGAAGTTGCCGTTCGTCATCACCTTGACGATGTCGAACACCTTCATGACCGTCACGATGATGGTGGTGACGACGACGCCGATGGTGGGCAGGATCTGGGGGACGATCACCCGCCAGAAGGTCTGGGACTCGGTGGCCCCGTCGACCTTGGCCGCCTCGATGAGCTCGGACGGCACGGCCTTGATGGCCGCCGAGAAGATGACCATGGCGAAGCCGGTCTGGATCCAGATGAGAACCGCCATCAGCCACAGGTTGTTGAAGGGGGGTTCGGTCAGGAACAGGATCGTGTCGGGTTCGATCGAGCCGTCGGCGCCGGTGACGTAGCCGCCGATCCCCGAGTCGATCAGGCGCACCGCCAGCAGGGCGAAGGGAACGGCGGCGATGGCGCCGACCACCGCCACCGACAGGGACTCGCGGCGCCAGCCGGCCACGAGGGCGGCGAGACAGGCGACGAGGACGAGACCGACGAGGACGAGGAGCACGACCTGGCCCGTGGTCTCGTTGGAGAAGCGACCCAACCACACCCACAGGGAGTTGAACACGCCCGTTTGCTGCTTGGAGGTGTCGCGGGCGATGTACATGAAGCGCCAGATGATCGACGCCCCGACGAAGGAGATGGCCATGGGCATGAAGATCAGGCTCTTCGCCACGCTCTCGAGGCGGGCGCGGTCGGCGAGGACGGCGATGGCGAGCCCGAACCCGGTGGCCATGGTGGTCACGGCGATGACCCACCAGATGTTGTTGAAGATCGTGCCCCGCAGCACCGACAGGGCGGCGAAGGACATGAGGAACACGCCGAGGCCCAAGGCCGGGGTGGAGCCCCCGTTGAGCTCGAAGCCGGACCGGCGGCGGCGACCGGTGACGACGCCGACGACCAGACCCAGCACCACCACCCCCGCCCCGAACCACATGAGGCGTGAGGTGAACATGTGGGGCCAGTCGGAGATCTTGAAGCTCTTGTCGTTGGAGAAGATCTCGCCGTAGTTGCGCAGGCCCACGAACTCGATGGTGCGGGCGTCGTAGACCGACAGGTAGATGGTGCGCAGGAGGGGGATGATGAGCCCCCCGAGGATGAAGGCCATGGCCGGGGCCAGGAAGATGTACTTGCGGGAGGCGATCTCGAGCAGGGTGCGGGTGTTGCGGTCGGGCGGCTCGCTGAGGCCGAGGCGGGCCCCGAGCACGAGACCGAGCCCCCCGAAGGCCACGATGGCCTCCGCCGCGGTGCCGTCGCCGATGTCGGCGCCCCCGAAGGCGCCGAGCACCCAGCCGACGGCGGCGCCCACCAGTGCCCAGCGGATGGCGCCCCGCCGGCCGTCACGGGCCCGGCCCACGAGGGCGAAGAGGCCGGCGCCGACCACGGGACCGAGGACCGTGGGGACCGGCGCCAGGGCCGGCTGGGCCCGGCCCCGGGTCACGGCGCCGAGCAGGACGCCGACGCCGACACCGACGGCCACACCGATGAGGAGGCGCTGACGCCCGTCGTCGACGCGGCTCAGCAGCCAGCCCGTGGCCCCGCCGATGGCGACTCCGACGAGACCCCACACGAGGGGACGGGGCCCGATGTTCTGGAGGATCCGGTTGGCGTCGAGGACGCCGAAGGCCACCCCGCCGGCCACGGCCCCCACCACGGCGCTGAAGAGATCCCAGCGGTCGGCGGTCTGGTCGAAGAGCTTGTTGGCCCCGATGAACAGGCCCCCGCTCAGCCCGACCGCCACGACGACCTTGACCAGGGTCGAGCCCACCTTGGCCGGCTCGGCGAACGCCAACCACACGAAGAAGGCGACGAGGGCCCCGTACAGCACGGTGTTGCCGACGAGGCGGAGCCGGTCGCCGGTCCGGCTGGGTCCTTCGACGAGTTGCATCTCGACTCCCGTGTCGTGACCGGGTCCGCCCCGGACGGGCCGGGGCACCGGTCGCAGTCCAGCACACCACGGCGTCGTCTGCCCGCCGACGGCGACGACGCCGGAAAACGCCACCGGGGTGCCGGCGCTCTCGGCGCCGGCACCCCGGTCAGCTCACACGGTCACGTCCGTGGTGACGGTCACTCGGTGGGCCAGCTCGCCTCGATGGCGGCAGCCCCCTCCTCGACCGTCTTGTCGCCGTTGACGATCGCCGTGCCCTCGGTCCAGAAGGTTCCGGCGCCGACGGCGGCGGGCATGAGGTCGGAGCCGTCGAAGCGGGCGACGTCGGCGTTGAGCAGGATGTCGACGAAGTTCTTCTCGAGCGGCTGGTACAGGCTGGTGTCGACGCCGCGGGCCGCCGACAGGAAGCCGGACAGGCCGCCACCCTTACGCTCGGTCTGGGCCTTCTGGCGGTTGTTGGCGTAGTCGGCGGTGGTGAAGTACTTCATGACCTCCCACACCTCGGGGGCGTCGCGGAAGGCGGCGGCCAGGGTGCCGGCCACGAGCACCGGACGGCCCTCGTTGGACGGGAAGTAGAAGACGTCGATGGCGTCGGGCGAGCCGTCGGCGAAGGGCGTGCCGTCGGGCAGGAAGGCCGAGAAGAAGCTCGCCTGGCGGTGCATCATGCAGTCACCGTCGACGAGGGGCTGACCGTTGTCGCCGAAGGGCGTGGCGGCGATGGAGCCACCGGCGGCGAACACGGCACCCGGCTTGTTCCACAGGTCGACGACCCACTGCATGGCCTCGATGACCTCGGGCGAGTTGAAGGGCACCTCGTGGTTGACCCACTTGTCGTAGAACTCGCCACCGGCGTTGCGCAGGACGAGCTCTTCGACCCAGTCGGTGAAGGGCCAGCCCGTGGCGGGACCGGACTCGATACCCACGCACAGCGGGGTGTCGCCGTTGTCGATCATCTCGTCGACGAGGGCCTCGAAGTCGTCGAGGGTCTCGGGAACCTCGTAGCCCTTCTCCTCGAAGGCCGCCGGCTTGTACCACACCAGCGACTTGAGGTCGGCCTTGTTGGGCACGGCGTACTGGGTGCCGTCGACGGTGCCGAAGGCGTTCCAGTCGGCGGGCCAGTTGGCGTTGGCCGCCGCGGCCACGTCGTCGGGCAGGGCGAGGATCAGGCCCTGGCGGGCGAAGTCGGCCACCTTGCCCGGCTGGGGGAAGATGGCGATGTCGGGCGGGTTGCCGCCCGTCGCCTGGGCGTTGATCTGGTCGGAGAAGTCACGGGCGCCGGTGTACTGGATGTCGATGCCGGTCTGGTCGGCGAACACCTTCAGGGCGTCGGCGATGCCGCCGGCCTCCTCGTCGGAGCTCTCGGGACCGAACACGGTGACGGTCGTGCCCGACAGGTCGGTGGTCTCACCACCCCCTTCGGTGCTCGTGCTGTCGTCGTCACCGCACGCGGCCGCGATCAGGGTGAACGCGAACAGTACGGCGACGAAACGGAGCCACTTGCTCTTCATGGTCGCTTACCCCTCCTGCCGCGCTCGGACGAGCTCGGCGGTCTCATGGATCGTCGGACCCCTCGGTCCGACCATGTAAACGCTTACACACCCCATCGCGGGCGTCAAGGAGTGCCGGCGGCGCCCCGCGTCCTCCGCCCCGGATCCCGTCCCCTGCGGTCGCTTCAGGACAAGGCGACGCCGCTGAGGTCCTCGATGAGCTCGGCGCCCCGGGAGCGGCCCCCGCCCCCGCCGGCGATGATGCGCCGGCGGACGGCGCCGGAGATGGTGTCGATGGTGACGACCACCGCGACGGTGACGAGCAGCACCGTGCCCACCTGGGGAAACTGGCGGAAGTTGAGCTGGCTCACCAGTTCGGCGCCGATACCGCCGGCGCCGATCACCCCGAGCACGGCGCTGGCGCGCACGTTGATCTCGAAGCGGAAGAGCCACAGGGCGACGACGACGGGCAGGGCCTGGGGCAGCACGGCCCACCGCATCCCGTCGAGACGGTTGCCGCCGGCGGCGGCGATGGCCTCGAGGGGGCCGGGATCGACGTCCTCGATGGCCTCGGCCGACAGCTTGCCGAGGGTGCCGACCGAGTGGATGCCGATCGCCAGCGCCCCGGCCCACGGGCCGAGTCCGGTCACGGCGAGCAGGATCACCGCCACGATGAGTTCGGGCACGGCCCGGATGGCGTTGAACAACGCCCGCACCGGCAGACGCAGCCAGCGGGGGGTGAGGTTCTCGGCGGCGACGAAGGCCAGGGGCAGGGACAGCACGGCGGCGATGAGGGTGCCGATCCAGGCGATGTAGACGGACTCGAACACCTTCGGCACGACCCGGTCGAGGTAGGCCCCCGACAGATCGGGCGGGAACATCTGGCGGGCGATCGCCCACGAGTCGCTCGGTGCCGACACCAGGCGGTCGAGGCTGATGTCGAGCCCGGCGAACGACCACACGATCCCCACGAGCACGACCCCGGCCAACAACCAGCGGCCCCGACGGGGTGGACGCGGGGGACGGCCGGCTGCGGCCCGGGTCTCGTCGGGGGTGGCGACGACGCTGCTCACACGAGCCTCCGGCGCAGGGCGGCACTGACCTGCTCGAGGACGACGACGACCACGAAGACGATGACGACGACACCGAGCACCCGGTCGAAGCGGAAGAACTGGCGCTGGGCCTCGATCACCCGGCCGATGCCGCCGGCGCCGACGAGCCCCAGCACCAGCGAGGCGCGGATGTTGAGCTCGAACACGTACAGGGCGTAGGCGACGTAGGCGGGCAGGACCTCGGGCAGGACCCCGGTGGCGACGGCGGGCACGTGGGGCGAGCCGGCGGCCCGGGCCGCCTCCAGGGCCCGGGTGTCGACCCCGTCGACGGCCTCGCTGAACAGCTTCACCATCACCGACAGGGAGAAGATGATGAGGCCCAGGGTGCCGGCGAGAGCGCCGATCCCGATGGCGGTGACGAGGAGCTTGGCCCAGAACAGGTCGGGCACGGCCCGCACGACGTTCATGACGGTCCGCGTGACCCCGTAGACCAGCCGGCCGGGGGCGGTCACCTGTGACATGGCGAAGCTGACGGGCAGGGCCAGGCCGCATCCGATCACGGTGGCGAGGATGGCGATCTGGAAGGTCTCGATGAGGGGGTCGATGACGTTGTCGCGCGACAAGACCCAGTCCCACGGGATGGGCCAGAACTTCTCCCAGAGGGGGTTGGTCCAGATGTCGACGGCGGTGGTGATGTCGAAGCCGACCCGGCGGCCGGCGAACACCGTGAAGACCCCGAGCCCGGCCCACACGCCGAGCATCCACACCCGCGGCCGCGGTTTGGGCGGCCGGGCGGTGGTGCCCGCCGGGGTGGTCACCGGGCGCCCTCGTCGAGCAGGTCGTCGGGGGTGATGGCCCGACCGTAGATCTCGCGGAAGGTCTCGTCGTCGACGTCGGCGATGTCACCGTCGTAGACGAGTTCGCCGTCGCGCAGGCCCACGAGGCGCCGCCCGTAGTGACGGGCCAGGTCGAGGAAGTGGAGGTTGACCAGGGTGGTGATGCCGAGCTCGGTGTTGATGCGGCGCAGGTCGCCCATGACCTGGTGGCTGGTGACGGGATCGAGGGCCGCGACCGGTTCGTCGGCGAGCATGACGGTCGGCTCCTGGGCGAGGGCCCGGGCGATGCCGACCCGTTGCTGCTGACCCCCCGACAGGTCCGAGGCCCGCACGTAGGCCTTCTCCACGATGCCGACCCGCTCCAGGGCCCGGAAGGCGATCTCACGGTCGGCGGCCGGCCACAGGCCCAGGGTGGAGCGCCAGGCGGGCACCTTGGCCAGGCGTCCCATCAGGACGTTGTTGAGCACCGTCGTGCGGTTCACCAGGTTGAAGGTCTGGAAGATCATCCCGATCTGGGACCGGATCTCGCGCAGCTCCCGGCGCCCGGCGCCGACGACCTCGCGCCCGTCGACGGTGATGGATCCCGCCGTGGCGGGCACGAGCCCGTTGAGGGCCCGCAGCAGGGTCGACTTGCCGGCCCCCGAGAGGCCGACGATGACGACGAACTCACCGTCGTCGATGGTGAGCGACACGTCCCGCAGGGCGTGCACACCCCCGCGGTAGGTGACCGAGACGTTCTCGAAGCGGATCATGGGACGAGCCCGGGGGGGGCGGGGCGGCGGCCCCACCCCCCATCGGGTCGGATCAGCCGACGGGCTCGGTGATGCCGAGGGTGGTGGCGGCGTCGCGGACGATGTCGAAGTCGGACTCGTTGGCGCGACGGATGTCGGTCCAGCCGTAGATCGAGTCGAAGACCTCCTGGCCCTCGTCGGTGTCGAGGTAGGAGTCGACGGCGTCGAAGATGGCGTCCTTGAGCGAGTCGGGCAGCTCGGTACGCACGGCGACGACGTCGTTGGGGATCTCCGGGGTGATGGCGAACACGACATTGCGCTCACCGACGTCGGGGTGCTCCTTGCGGATGGTGCGACGGGCGTCGTCGAAGGACAGACCCACGGCGGCGTCGCCGTTGTACACGGCGGTGACCGAGGCGTCGTGGCCGCCGGCGAAGATGGCCTCGATGTCGGCGGCGGGGTCGATGCCGAGCTGGGTGAGCTGGAGGGCGGGGAACAGGTAACCCGAGGTCGAGCTCTCGCTGGTGAAGGCCACCTTGGCCCCGGCGATCTTGGTCAGGTCACCGTGGCAGCTGTAGCCGGGCGACACCGGGGTGCCGTCA
>RFFY01000502.1 GCA_003697065.1 Actinomyces sp.
CACCGCTTCCTGCACGAACGGGACGCCGGCGCCCCCATGATCATCGCCCTCGACCGGGCGGCGGCGACCACCGGAGGGGCCCTGGTCGCCTCGGCCCTGACCACCGTCGTCGGCTTCGTCGTGCTGTACTTCGCCCCCCTGCCCGCCGTCGGTCAGCTCGGCCTCCTCATGGCCGTCACCGTTGCCTACACCTTCGTCGTCTCCGCCCTCCTGCTGCCCCCCTTCCTGTTGCTGGTGGGCGACGACCACTCCCGCCGTCGCGGCCGGCCCGGTGACGGCGGCAGCGACGACGGGTCCGGGCGCGCCTAGGGTCTGGCCAGGCGGTCGCCCCGGGGCGCCGCCGTCCGCCCCGCCCCAGGAGGTCACCGTGCCCGGCACCGACGAGCACACCGCCACCGACGTGAACCCCTACCTCAGCGCCAACTGCGCGCCCGTTCCCGACGAGATCACCGCCGTCGACCTTCCCGTCACCGGCGTGTTGCCCGACGAGCTCGACGGCCTGTGGGTGCGCAACGGCCCCAACCCGGCCCGACCCGTCGATCCCGCCACCCACCACTGGTTCCTCGGCGACGGCATGGTGCACGGCGTCCGCCTCGGCGGGGGACGGGCCCACTGGTACCGCAACCGCTGGGTACGCGGCGACGAGGTGGCCGACGCTCTCGGCGAACCCCGACGCCCCGGACCCCGCTACGGGGGCCGGGGTTTCGCCCCCAACACCTCGGTGGGCGGGTTCGCCGGGCGGATCTGGGCCCTGGTCGAGGCCGGCGCCACCCCCATGACGCTGACGGCCGAGCTCGACACCATCGCCTACGACGACTTCGACGGGACCCTGCCCGGGCCCTTCACCGCCCACCCCAAATACGCCCCCGACACGGGCGAACTCCACGCCGTCTGTTACGCCTACCCCGACCTCCCGGACCGCCTCCACTACGTGGTGGTCGCTCCCGACGGCCACGTGAGCGAGGTCGTCGAGGTGCCGGTGACGGGCATGCCCATGGTGCACGACATGTCGTTGACCGCTCGTCACGCCGTCGTCTACGACCTGCCCGTCACCTTGGATCTCGACCTGGCTCTCGCCGGCCACCCCTTCCCCTTCGCCTGGAACCCCGACCACGGCGCCCGGGTCGGGCTCGTTCCCCGCGCCGGCGGGCACCCGGCCACCGGCGAGATGCCGACACCGGTCGAGGCGAGCGACGTCGTGTGGTGCGAGGCGCCCCTGTCCTACGTGTTCCACCCCCTCAACGCCCACGACACCGGCGACGGGCGGGTCGTGCTCGACGTGTGCCGCTACGAGACCATGTTCGCCACCGATCGCCACGGCCCTTTCGGCGACAGCCTCGCCGTTCTCGCCCGCTGGACGGTCGACCCCCGCACCGGACGCGTCGACGAGGAGATCATCTCCGACCGTCCCCAGGAGTTCCCCCGCCATCACCCCGCGGTGGGCGGACGTGCCCACCGCTGGGGCTACACCGCCACCGTCGCCCCCGACCCCGCCCGCCTCCACGGGCCGACCCTCAAGGTCGACCTCGTCGACGGCACCGTGACCGAGCACGACCACGGCCCCGGGCGCGGCGGCGGCGAGCCCCTCGTCGTGCCCCGTGGTGACGGCGGCGAGGAGGACGAGGCCTGGCTCCTCGTCCTCGTGCACGACGCCACCACGGACCGCGACGACCTCGTCGTCCTCGACGCCGCCGACCTGGCCGCCCCGCCCGTGGCCACGGTCCACCTGCCCCGACGGGTGCCCTACGGCTTCCACGGCAACTGGATCCCCGCCGACCGCCTGCCCTGACACGCGGGCGCCGGGTGGGGCCGCATCCGCGTCGGAAACCGGTCAGAGACGGGTGATGTCGTGGCGACGGGGGAGGGGGCGTGTCACCGGCGACCCGGTGCCGGCCTGCTTGACCAGGCGCACCACACGGTGGCGGTGACCGGCGAAGGGCTCGAGCACCTCGGCCAGGGTCGAGTCGTCGGCCCGGCCCCCCAGCACCTCGTCACCGGTCAGGGCGGTCACGACGAGGCGGGGGAGGTGCAGATCGCCGAAGGCGACGGCGTCGGCGTCGCCGGCGGCCACGGCGCTCGTACCCGCCGCCGTCCACGGACCGATCCCCGGGAGACGGGTGAGCCAGGAGCGGGCCTCCCCCGGATCCCGCCCGGCGAGGCCCTCGAGCCGGTCGGCGTGGCGCGCCACCATCCGCATGGCCCGGCCCCGGGAGCGTTCGATGCCGGCCCGGTGGAAGGCGGCGTCGTCGAGACCGAGCAGGTCGCGTGGAGCGGGCCACACCGGAACCGGGCACGGTCCAGGGACCGAAGGGCCGTGACGGCGCGCCAGGCGGGTCCGGGCCGCCGAGGCGTCGGCGGTCACCACCCGTTGAC
>RFFY01000503.1 GCA_003697065.1 Actinomyces sp.
CGCCCCTCGTAGAGCACCCCGAGGGCCTCTTCGCGGGCCTCGCGGCGGCTCGTCACCCCTGTCACGCCCGGCTGATGTACTGGCCCGTGCGGGTGTCGACCTTCACCCGCTCGCCGGGGCCGACGAAGAGGGGAACCTGCACGACGAGACCGGTTTCCAAGGTGGCGGGCTTGGTGGCGCCCGAGACCCGGTCGCCCTGCACCCCCGGCTCGGTCTCGGTGATGGTGAGCTCGACGGCGGCGGGCAGATCCGTGCCGATGATCTCGCTGCCGTACATCAACAACAGCACGGTGGACCCGTCGACGATGTAGTTGGCGGCGTCGCCCAGGACGGTGAGCGGCACCGTCAACTGGTCGAAGGTCTCGTTGTCCATGAACACCACCGAGTCGCCGTCGCGGTACAGGAACTGCATCTCGCGCTTGTCGATGGTGGCCCGCTCGACCTTCTCGCCGGCGCGGAAGGTGCGGTCGACGACCGCTCCCGTGCGCACGTTCTTGAGGGTCGTGCGCACGAAGGCCCCGCCCTTGCCGGGCTTGACGTGCTGGAACTCGACCACCTGGAACAGGCCGTCGTCGAGATCGAGGACGTAGCCGTTGCGGAGGTCGTTGGTGGTGATGGTCGGCACGCTGGGCTCCGGGACGGGGGTCGGGAACGGTCAGATGGTGGCGTGGCGGGGATGGTGGGTGAGGATCCGGCATCCCCGGTCGGTCACGAGGACCAGGTCCTCGATGCGGACCCCGCCGAGACCCTCGACGTAGACGCCGGGCTCGACGGTGACCACGTGACCCGGCCGCAGGATAGCGGTCGATCCCCGCCGTACCCGGGGAAGCTCGTGGATCTCCAGGCCGACCCCGTGGCCGGTTCCGTGCACGAAGTACCGCTCGAGCCCGGCGGCGGCGAGCACGCCCCGGCAGGCGGCGTCGACCTCCCCGGCCTCCACCCCGGCGCGCACGGCGGCCACACCCGCCGCCCGGGCCGCCTCGACCGCCTCGATCAGCTCGGCGATGCGCCCCCGGGGGCCGCCCACGACGAGGGTGCGGGTCATGTCGGAGCGGTAGCCGTCGACCACCGCCCCGACGTCGATCACCAGGGTCTCGCCCCGCCCCACGCGCCGCCCGGAGGGGCGGGCGTGGGGGCGGGCGGCGTGGGGGCCAGCGGCGACGATGGTGTCGTAGGCCGGTCCGTCGGCGC
>RFFY01000504.1 GCA_003697065.1 Actinomyces sp.
GAGCCCCCGCCCTTCTCGATCACCGGTCTCGCCAAGGTGACCGTCCCGTCCTGGGTCCGCGCCCTCGTCGGTGGGTTCACCGGGGAGACCGGCTCCTTCGGTGACCGCCAGGAGATCGACTCCTACAACGGCAAGGTCGCCGCCGCCATGCAGTGGCTTCTCCAGTCCGGCGACTACGACCTGTCCCTGGGCGAGTCCGAGACGGCGCGCCTGCTCTCCGACGCCCGGGATGTCGTGCAGTGGTCCTCGTTCGCTGCCGGCATGGGGGCGTGGATGACCTTCACGACTCCACGGACCTCACTGTTCATCACCGACGATGACGGCAAGGTCGCCTTGAACCCCGACAGCAATCAGGGGGCTGACTTCCTGTCGGGCGTCGTGGCGGCCAACATCTACCGCACCTACTTCGACGAGGCGACCGACCTCGGCCTCGACTTCGAGGAGGCCTCCAACGTGGCCGCCACCCGCCTGATCATCGAGGTGGGTGGTGGCGATCCGAACATCCTGTTCACGGTGATCGGCAAGTCCCGCTCCCGCGTCCGTGGCGGGGCGCCGGTGTCGAAGGAGACGTGGCGCTGGCTCCAGCAGCACCCCGAGGCGCGGGAACTGGCCCCCACCACCTGGCAGTTCTTCGCTCCCGCCGGTGATGACTTCTACTACCCGATGTATCTCGACTCCATCGCCCACGGCGAGCGGGAGCGCCTCACCCCCGAGCAGTGGCTGACCCTGGCCGACGACCTCGCCGGGTCCTACGAGTGGGCGAACGAGATCGCCCACCTGGAGGCCCTGGTGGGTGTGCCGTACGAGGACTTCCCCGACAAGGCGAAGGAGGTGGCGGCACAGATCCGGGACCGGATTTCCGAGTCGTTCCCGGGGTGGAACGCCACCGTCATCACCCCCCTGCGGGGCAAGGAGATCCCCCAGGTCATCGACGAGCTCTCCGAGGTGGTCGCCCCCGGCGGGGTGTTCGCGGACCACCCCGACGCCCAGGTGATCCGCATGATCATCGCCCAGCGCCAGCGGCTGATCGACGACATCCGCTCCAAGGGCATCTCCACAGCGGCTCAGCCCTTCGCCCGCTCCCAGGCGACAGCGCCGTACCGTCAGGCGTGGGATGATTGGCTGCGCAAGGTCGCCGCCGTCTACCCCTCCGTCAAGGATGTGGTGGTGTCGGTGTTCCGAGCGGAGATCGCTGAAGGGCTCGCCCTGGACAGGGAACGCACCGATGGCTGAGAACGACACGACCACCGCACCGGGGTTCATCGACATCCCCTTCCCCGACATCCAGGTGGGGGACACCGGATCAGACAATGGAACTCCCTCCCCTCTGGGGATTCCGGAGGGAGTGCTCAGGCCGCCGCCCCCTCCGGCTGAAACGGGGACGCTGGTTCCCGATCGCGCGGAGCAGTTGGCGGCGCAGCCCAGGTCCCCATACCTCGAAGGTGACGAATATCGTCTGTTCTCCACCATTGCCGCCGAATCCATCGCGCAGATACAGGCCGCCCTGGTGGAAGGTGGCTTCCTGCGCGACACCGACATCCGGGCGTTCGGAACCTGGGGAGTCGATGAGGCGAGGGCCATGCGTGAGATCCTGACAGTGGCAAACCGGACCGGACACCCCTGGCAGAACATCGTGATGTCGGCTGTCAACACCCGGCGTCAGGCTGCTCTCGGCACTTCCGGCGGCGGTGGCGGTGGCCTGCCGGTGACGATCCGCCTCTCCGACCCCGAGGATCTGAAGGCGACCTTCCGCCAGGTGGCGATCCGTCGCACCGGCGGGGTGTTCGTCGACGAGGCCACCCTCGACGACATGGTGCGCGAGTACCAGAAGCGTGAGGCGGAGTTCCAGCGCTCCGCCCGCGCCGGCGGGACGGTGACGGACCCGCCGTCGCCCTCCGCCTTCGCCGCTGCCCAGATCGATGCCGCCGATCCCGGCGGTGCCGCCGCCAACCGCTTCGCCCAGATGGCTGACGTGATGACGCGCCTCGTCTCCGGTGGGGGGCAGTGATGGCCTTCGGTGAGAACCTGAGCCCGGACTTCGACTGGGGGGCCGTGAAGTCCTACGTCGAGTTCGTGCAGGTGGTCCAGGAGCGCTTCCCCTCCTGGGCGTGGGCTCTGGATGATCCTGAACTGGGGCCGCTGCTGCGGGAGGCCGCCTCCTCCGAGGAGTGGTCACCGGCGGTGTTCGAGTCCCAGTTGAAGGCCACCAGGTGGTGGAACGACCGCACCGCCGCCCAGCGGGAGTGGGACATCTTCGTCAACACCGCCGGCGAGGCCGAGGTGCAGGACCGCATCGCCAAGGCGGCGACAGAGCTGCGGACGAAGGCGTCGGCTCTGGGCGTGACGATCGGTGACGACGATGCGGTCACCGAGATGGCGACCCGGATGCTGCGCGACGGCTGGAGCGATGCCGAGATCACCGCCAATCTCGCCTCCCTCGACCCCAACAAGCCGGGGGACCTGACAGCGGCCCGGACCATGATCAACGGGATCATGAGCGACTACATGGTGTCGGTGGACGAGGCGACAGCGGCCGACTTCGCCCGCAAGCTCGTCACCGGGGAGATGACGGGCGCCGGCATCACCGAGTACGCCCGCAACCTGGCCCGCCAGCGCTAGCCGAACCGGCAGATCACCGAGATGATCGACCAGGGGGTGTCGCTCAAGGAGTACTTCGCCCCCCACCGGGAACTGATCGCCCAGAAGCTGGGGATGAACCCGGCGGAC
>RFFY01000505.1 GCA_003697065.1 Actinomyces sp.
TCGGGCACGATCTCGCGGCCCGCCTCGTCGTTGAGGTGGCGGGCGAGCTCGTAGACGTCGGTCTTCCACACGTCGCGCAGGGGGGCGAAGGCCCCCGCCGTGTCGCCGTAGAGCGTCGTGTAGCCCACCGCTGTCTCGCTCTTGTTTCCGGTGGTCAGCACCAGCCAGGAGAACTCGTTGGCCAGCGCCATGAGGATCATGCCCCGCAGGCGCGACTGGATGTTCTGGTCGGTGACGTCGGGTTCCCGGCCGGCGAAACTCTCGGCCAGCATCTCGGTGAAGGCGGCATGGGCCGGCTCGATCGGGACGGTACGGGTCTCGATGCCCAGGTTGGCCGCCAGAGCCTCGGCGTCGGTGACCGAGTGACGGCTCGAGTAGCGCGAGGGCATCAGCACACCGTGCACGTGCGAGGCCCCTAGGGCCTCGACCGCCAGCACCGCCGTCAGCGAGGAGTCGATCCCCCCGCTCAGACCCACGACGACATCGGTGAAGCCGCTCTTGCGGACGTAGTCGCGGATCCCGGTGACGATGGCCCGGCGTCTCTCCTCGACCGGGCCCAGGGAGGCGGGCAGGGGGGGCCGAAGCTCCACCAGGTGCCGTCGCCCCGGTCCGCTGACGTCGAGGACCGGTTAGGGCTCGGCGGGCTCGAACTCGGGGGTGTCGACGTCGACGACGAGCACCTGCTCGACGAAGCGCTCGGCGGCGGCGATCACCTCGCCGTGGGCGTCCATGACGAACGACCCCCCGTCGAACACCAGCTCGTCCTGGGCGCCGGCGAGGTTCACGTAGACGAGGGGGACGCCCGACTCGGCCACCCGGTCGGCGACGACCCGGCGCCGCACGGCGTCCTTGCCCACCCGGAACGGCGAGCCGTTGATGTTGAGCACCAGGCGGGCCCCGCCGCGCGCCAGGCGGCGCACGGGGCCGTCGGGGATCCAGGCGTCCTCGCAGATCGTGACCCCGAAGGGGACGCCCCCGATGCGGTGGAGGCCGAAGGGTTCCTGACCGGCTCGGAAGGTGCGGACCTCGTCGAACACGGCGTAGTTGGGGAGGTGATGCTTGTGGTAGGTGCCCACGTGACGCCCGTGGGCGCAGACGGCAGCCGCGTTCCACACGGCGTCGCCGTCCCCGTCGGCGAAGCCCACCACCGCCGCGCACTCGCCCGTCCGGGCGGCGAACTTCTCCAGGGCCGCCCGGTTGTCGGCCACGAAACCGGGCTTGAGGACGAGGTCCTCGGGCGGATAGCCGGTGATGGTCATCTCGGGGAAGACCGCCACGTCGGCGTCGGCGGCCACCGCCTCGTCGTAGGCCGCCAGGGCGCGCTCGACGTTGGCGTCGAGAGCACCGACGACGAGATCGATCTGGCAGATGGCAACCCTGACCACCGACATCGTCGCCATGGTAGGGGCGGGACCGACGGCGACCTCAGCCCGCCGGTGGGCGCCA
>RFFY01000506.1 GCA_003697065.1 Actinomyces sp.
GACGACGACCCCTTCACCGGTGTGGCCACGGGCCCACACCGCGGGGGCGCCCACGGCGTCGACGTTGGCCGCCGGAGGTTCGGGCGGGGCGGTGCCGGCCAGGGCGTAGGGCCGGTCGATGTCGATCTCGGCCACGCCCGGGAGCAAGGCGAGCTCCGAGACCGCCTGGGGGGTGGCGGTCATGGCAAACCCGTTCACGATCCAAAAGGGCGTGAAGGACTCGACCAGGCCCCCGAGGCGCCAGACGGCGGCGAGGAAGCGGACGACCACCTGGTCGGCGTCGGCGGTGTCGCGCAGGCGGCGGATGAGCTCCTCACGGACGGCGGGATCGTCGGTGTCGGGAGCATCGAGGTCGGCGAGCACCTCGGACACGTCGACCTGACGGTCGAGACGCACGATGATGTCGAGGGTGCCGTCGGCGGGCGTCACGGCGAGCTGGCGTCGGGCGTCGGGGGTGAGGACGTCGGCGTAGCGGGCGACGGCGGCGCCGTCACCGCCCGCGTCGGCGCTGGTCTGGGCGGCGCCGTCACCGCCCGCGTCGGCACTGGTCTGGGCGGCGCCGGGGGCGGCGCCACCGGCCACCAGCGCGGCGACGAGGACACCGGCGAGCAGGCGGAGGCGTCCGGTCACGACCTCACCTCCCGGGCCGTGCCTCGCTCGCCGCCGGCGCCCACGCCGCTGGCGGGGGCGTCGGCTTCGACGTCGGCGAGGTAGGCGGCGACACCCGCCACGGCACGCTCGCGGCGCCGGGCCACGATGCGTTCACCGGCCAGAGCCACGATCACCGCGGCGGCGGCCGCCAGCCCGAGGGCGCCGGCGTAGGGGCGCAGGGGGGCGGCGGAGACGGTCACAGGCCGGGGCGAGCGGGTCGACACGGCCCAGTCGAAGTCGGCGACGACGTCGGCGAGACCGACCCGCCGCACGACCACCGACACCCGGTAGTCGCCGGGGGTGGCGAAGGCCGTCGAGGCGAGCTGGTACTCCCCGCGGTCGCCGGTGGGCTCGAGCTCCTCGGTCACCGGGGCGACATCGACGTCGAGCGACTCGATGCGCACGAGGACCTTGTCGATCCGGTCGAGCAGGCCGCCGGCCGTACGGCGCAGGTTGACGGCGTCGACGAGAAGGAGGTTCTGACCCGGCACGTTCGGGGTGACGGTGAGCCCGATCTGCAGGTCGTCGACGATGACGGCGAGC
>RFFY01000507.1 GCA_003697065.1 Actinomyces sp.
CAGCGAGGCCGGCCAGACGCGCCACCACCCGCTCCCCGACCCCCACCGTCTCCCCAACGGGCGCCGCCTCGCCCCGGGTGGGCACTTCCAGAACCGTACCGAACATGTGTACGACCCTACGCCAGGGGTGTGACATTCCCGGCCCCGGGCCGACGACGGCGAGCCGTCTCCGGAGCGCTCAGTCCGCCACGGGCTCCAGCAGCACCAGGGGGATCTCCCGCTCCGTCCGGGCCTGGTACCCGGCGTAGTTGCGGTACCGCTCGGTGATCCGCGGCCACAGCTCCGCCCGCTCCTCGGGGGTCGCCACCCGGGCCCGCATCGGCACCCGCGGGCCACCCTGGAGGCGCACCTGCACATCGGGGTTCTCGACCAGGTTCAGGTACCAGGCGGGATGGTGGTCGTCGCCGCCACGCGAGGCCACCACGACCAGGGTGTCGCCGATCTGGTGGGGCGAGGTCAGCATGACGCTGCGGGGCCGGCCCGTACGCCGCCCGGTGGTGGTGAGTTCGAGCACCGGCATGTCGGCGGCCTTCCACCCGACCCGACCGAAGGTGAGGGCGAGGATGCCGCGGTGCACGGCGTTCATGGTCTTGAGGGCGATGTCGCTGGGCACGACCCGACCCTAGGCGCTCCCGACCCCAGGCGCGGAAGCCCTAGGCGCTCCCGAGCCCGACGCCGGGACCGGCCACGGGCAACGAGTTCGTGACCGCCAGCGCCCTGCCCTAGCGTCCGCTCCGCGCCCGACGAGAAGCCAGGAGGAGACATGGCCGCACCCACCGGTGAGCGAGACGGCGACACCTTCGTCATCGACTTCGGCGACGACGAGAACGTCACCGGCAACGAGTGGATCGACACCATGAACGCCCTGCTCGACGAGGCCGAGGCCGCCGCGTCGGCCGGCCCCCTGGTCCTCGTCACCACCGGCCGCGGCAAGCACTACTCCAACGGCCTCGACGTGGCGTGGATGGCGGGCCGTGGCGCCGACGAGATCGCCGACTACGTGCGACGGGTCGAAGGTGTGCTCGCCCGCCTCCTCGCCTTCCCCGCCCCGACCGTCGCCGCCGTGAACGGCCACGCTTTCGGTGCCGGCGCCTTCGCCCTCATCGCCCACGATCACGCCGTCATGCGCGCCGACCGGGGCTACGTCTGCTGGCCCGAGGTCCACCTCCAGATGAGCTTCACCCCGGGCCTCATGGCGATGATCACCCATCTCCTGCCCGTCCGCACGGGGTGGGAGGCGGTCGTCACCGGCAAGCGCTTCGGCGCCGCCGACGCCGTCGCCGGTGGGTTCGTCGAGCGGGCCGTCGACCTCGACGAGCTGATGACGGCCGCAGGCGAGATCGGCGCTCCGCTGGCCGCCACCGCCGGAGCGAACCTGGGTCGCATCAAGCGCCAGTTCCACCGTCGGGTCCTCGAGCTGCTCGGTACCTGAGCCAGCGCCGCGCCGGCTCTCCCGTCACCCGTCGCCGGGCGTCCCCCACCCCCCGCCGCCCGGCGTCAGCATGCGGAGCACGTCGCCGGCCCCCAGCCGCACCGTGCACTTGTCGGGCAGGCGCTCGGCGCGGGACTCGTCCCCACCGGGGAGCAGCCAGTTCTCCCCCGGCGCCCCCGGCTCACCGCCGGCGAGACCCCACGGTCGCGACACCCGTCGCTCGGTGATGAGCGACACCGTCACGTCCTCGAGGACCTCGAGGTCTCGCTCGATCCCCTCGCCACCGGGGTGACGTCCCCCGCCCCCGCTCCCCCGCCGCAGGCGGTACCGCCGGACCCTCAACGGGAAGGCCCGCTCCAAGGCCTCGAGGGGCGTGTTGCGGGTGTTGGTCATCGCCGTGTGCACACCGCTCATCCCCGGCCCGCCGGGGCGGCCCCCCTGTCCCC
>RFFY01000508.1 GCA_003697065.1 Actinomyces sp.
CCGGACCGGCTCGAGACCCTGGTCGGCGCCCATCTCGCCCGACCCACCGACGCCGATGCCCTCGTGGTGTTCCACGCCACCTTCACCGACGACCGCTTCGCCGAGCGCCTCACCGGCCTCACACCGCTCCCCCTTGTCTCGTGGGCGCCGCCGGAGCCGCGCACCGGCGGTCGTCTCCGGCTCAACGCCTTGTGCGGGGCCAACCTGGCGGCTCACCTGTTGCGTCGGCTCGACCGCCCCGTGCACCTGTGCCGCGCCGATCCCCGCGACGCCACCGCCCCCGGTGCCCTGGTGGACGCCCTCGCCCACCCCCTCGTCGGCGCCCCCCGGCCTGCCGAACCCGCTTCGGGGCTCTCGCATCCACTCCCCGGAGACGCCGTCGCCCGACCGCAACCCGGCGCCGGGCTGGACGAGGTCCACTGGCCCCTGATGGACCGGACCCGCCGGTGCCGGGTCGAGGCGGCTCTGGTGCGTCACGCCCGACGCCTCGTCGGCGCCGTCGGCGATCCCCCCGACGGGTTCGGACCGTGCCGCCACGAGCCCGCCACCACCGGTGGCGCCCTCGACGAGGTTCCGGTCGAGGTCTGGTTCGACGCCGCCGACCGTGTCCCCACCGAGGCGGCGGACGAGGTGGTCCGCGCCCTGCGGGCCGGCGTGAGCCTTCCCGCCGACCCCGGCGATCTGGAACCGGTCGCCCGCCTCGAGGCGGGCCTCGCCGACCTGGCCCACCGGCGGCGGTGGGACGCCGTGGCCCTCCGATGCTGGCCCGAGACCTTCACCGGCCGCGGCGCGGCCCCCTGCGCCGCCGTGGCCCGCCTCACCGACGCCGGGCTTCCCGTCGCCTGCGAGAGTGACACCGCGGGGGCGGCGACCATGGCCCTGCTCGCCGATCTCGCCGGGTCCCCAGCGGGCCTGTTCGACCTCGTCGACGTGGACCCCGGCGACGACACCGTCGCCGTGTGGCACTGCGGCGCCCTGCCGCCCTCCCTGGCGGCCCGACCGGTCGCCGGTCGCCGTCATCCGAACCGCGGGGTACCGCTCGTCGTCGACGGGCGCCTGGCCCCGGGCCGGGTCACGGTGGCGCGGCTCTCGACGAGCCGGGGGCTCCGCCGCCTGGTCGTCGGGGGCGGCGAGGTGCTCGACCGGCCCGCGCCCTACCGGGGCGGGTGCGGGGTCGTCCGTCCCGACCGGGGTGCGCGGGCGGTGCTGGAGACCACCTTCGGCGAGGGCCTCGAGCACCACCTGGCCCTCGTGCGCGGCGACGTCCGCGACGAGCTCAGGGCCGTGGCCGCGGAACTCGGACTGGGCCTCGTGGCCTGGTGAGCCCGCTGCCGCTCGCCCGGCGACGGCGGGCCTCGGCGCACGGGGCCCGACGAGCGGTCAGTCGTGCTGGGGGAAGCCGAGGTCGACGACGCTGGTGGCGGGATCGGGCCAGCGGCTCGTGACGACCTTGGGCCGGGTGTAGAAGCGCACGCCCTCGGGCCCGTACATGGTCACGTCGCCGAACAGGGAGTCCTTCCACCCACCGAAGGAGTGGTAGCCAACCGGGACCGGGATGGGGACGTTGACGCCCACCATGCCGGCGTCGGCGTCGAGGACGAAGCGGCGGGCGGCGCCGCCGTCGCGGGTGAACACGGCCGCCCCGTTGCCCCAGGGGTTGTCGCGGATGAGGCCCACCGCCTCGTCGTAGGTGTCCACCCTGACGACGCACAGCACGGGCCCGAAGATCTCGTCGCGGTACACGCTCATGGCGGGGGTGACGTGATCGAGGAGGGTGACGCCGAGGAAGAAGCCGTCACCGTCGAAACGGGCCCGACGCCCGTCGACGACGACGGTGGCACCGGCATCGGCGCCTTCCTGGATGTAGGACGCCACCCGGTCGCGGTGCTCGCGGGTGATGAGGGGACCCATCTCCGACGCCGGGTCGGTACCGGGGCCGACGACGAGCTTGTCCATGCGCACCCGGATGGCGTCGACGAGGGGGTCGGCGACGGCGCCGACGGCGACGACGACCGAGATCGCCATGCACCGCTCGCCGGCGGACCCGTAGGCGGCGGAGACGGCGGCGTCGGCCGCCTGGTCGATGTCGGCGTCGGGGAGCACGACCATGTGGTTCTTGGCGCCGGCGAGGGCCTGGACACGCTTGCCGTGCTCGCTGGCGGTGCGGTGCACGTAGCGGGCGATGGGGGTCGAGCCCACGAAGCTGACGGCGGCGATGTCCGGGTGGGTCAGGAGACGATCGACGGCCTCCTTGTCACCCTGCACGACGTTGAGCACCCCGGCCGGGAATCCGACCTCGCCGAAGAGCTCGGCGATGAGGAGGCTGGCGGAGGGGTCCTTCTCGGAGGGCTTGAGCACGAAGGTGTTCCCGCAGGCCACGGCGTTGGGGATCATCCACAGGGGCACCATGGCCGGGAAGTTGAAGGGGGTGATGCCGGCCACCACCCCGAGGGGCTGGCGGATGGTCTGGACGTCGACCCCGCGGCTGGCCTGCACGGTCAGGGGCGCCGACAGGTGGGTGGCGATCCCGCAGGCGAACTCGATGTTCTCGAGGCCGCGGGCGACCTCGCCGCGGGCGTCGGAGAGGACCTTGCCGTGCTCGGCGGTGATGGC
>RFFY01000509.1 GCA_003697065.1 Actinomyces sp.
CGATCGACACGATCCGGCGACTGGTGCTCGGCGGCGAACCGACAGGCCGCGGGTAGCACGGCGGGCCGTCCTCTGGTGGTGGAACCCCAGCTTCACCCCGGAGTCCGGGTGTCGACCGTGGCCAGATGGGCGGCCCAGATGGGCGGCGATGCTCTCGGCCACCTGCGCCGGCTCGTCCAGCCAGGGGAGATGCCCACCGTCGTCGACCAGCACGAGCCGACCCCCGGTGGCGTCGGTGCCGGACCCGTCCCCCCCCCACACACACTGTTGGCGCGCGACGGCACCTGGTACCCCGTCCGCTCCGACCCCGAGAGTCCACTGCCGGCCCCCGCCGGCGCTGGCGGGGCGCTGGCGGGAGACGACGACGGACGCGGCCGGTGCCGTGACCGGGGGCCGGTCGGGCCGACGCGCCACTCGGGAGCGGGTGGGGCCCGCCGCGGGCGTCGCTACTGGAACACCACGCCGGTCATCTCGCGGATGAGGGGTGTGAAGTTCAGGTCCCCACGGGTGTTGTCGACGACGGTGGCGACGACCGGGTTGGCGTCGCTGCCGATCGCCACACTCGGGCCGTCGTCGGTGGAGATGGCGGCGAGATCGATGCTCGAGCTCGACGAACACGATGTCGTGCTGCACGTCACCAGGCGGACCGGGTTGTTGTTGCCGCCGCCGAAGTCGGTGTAGACGACGACGGGCAGGTCGTCGGCACCGACGGCGACCGAGGTCCCGGCCACCAGGTGGGAGGCGGCCACGGTCGCGAGGTTGTGGGCCTGACCGTTGGCGCAGGAGGCGCTGGTGCAGCGGAACACCGTGACCTGGCGGTCGAAGGCCTCGTAGGCGACGACGGGCAGCCCGTCGGTGCCGATGGTGATCGAGGGGTGGGCGCCCTTCACCCCCGAGCGGGTGTCGCCCCGACCGTCGCTTCCGGTGGAACAGTCGGTCTTGGTGCAGCGATAGATGCCGAAGCCGCCACCGCTGCTGGCCCGGTAGACGATGACGGGGAAGCCGTCGCCGCCGATGGCGATCCCGGTGGGGTCGGACGCCACGCCGCTGGCGACCAGGGTCCGGTTCGAGCCGGTGGAGCAGTCGGCCTTGGTGCAGTGGTGCAGACGCAGCGAGGAATCGGTGTAGCTGACGTAGCTGATGACGGGGAAGCCGTCGTCACCGATGGTGATGGCCGAACGGTCGCCGACGCCGAGGGTGCTGCCTCCGGTGTTGGTGAGGTTCCTCACCGGGTCGCGGGTGCTGCAGTCACGGCTGGTGCAGTGCACCACCCGCAGATCCCGCTTGCCCGAACTCTCGTCGTAGAAGCTGATGACGGGGAAGCCGTCGGTGCCGATGGCGATGTCGGGATGGGTGGCGCCGAACGAGGTGTAGACCGGGCCGACGTCGGCACCCGTCGAACAGTCGAGAGCGGTGCAGTGGTAGACGCGGATGCCCGCCTGCGACGGGGTGGTGAAGTCACCGTGGGCGTAGGCGACGACGGGGAAGCCGTCGCTGCCGATGGCGAGGGCCGCCGCCCGGGGGAAGGTGGTCGCCAGGGTGCGGGCGGTGCCGGCCCGGGGCGTGAACTCGGGCACGGGGGTGCCGCAGGTCCAGGCGCCGGACTTCACGTACGCCATCTGGCCCCCGGTGCACCCCAGGCCCCCGAGGGTCTGGGCGATGGCGGGCTGGACGATGGCGTCGTCGTAGCGCTTGAGGAAGGTGACGGATTCGCCGCGGGTGACCGGATCTTCGGGCTTGAAGGTGCGTGATCCCGCCGGTGAGCCTGTGGTGATCCCCTGCGCCACCGCCCATTCCACAGGCGCCTCGTAGAACTTGCCCGCCGGGACGTCGTCGAAGGAGGTCGAGGCGGCGGCGACGCCCCCCGCCACCAGGGCGCCCACGATCACCCCGAGGGCGAGGGTGCGGCGCCGGCCGGGGCGGTGGGGGCGTCGGCCGCGACTCGGGCCGCCCGCTGACGGCAGCGACGGCCGGGGGGATGCCGGGGACGCCGGCCGGGGGCGGAAGGATTCTGTCTGCCTTGTCATGTCGTGCTCACTCGGTCGTGCTCGGTCCTGGTCACGTGCGTCGTCACTGGCGTCGTCGCTCGCCTCGTCACGGGTGCCGCCCCTCAGGGCGCGGGCTGGATGGTGATGGTCGGCGAGC
>RFFY01000510.1 GCA_003697065.1 Actinomyces sp.
GCGCTCCATCCAGCGGTCGACCCGCTCCCGGGGGTCGTCGGCACCACCCGACGCCACGATCGCCGTCGTCAGGGCCCGCTGGTCGGCGTAGAGGTCGGCACGCAGGGTCAGGCGGGCCAGTGACGCCCACTGGGTGTCGCGGGGCAGCTCGACGATGCGGTCCCGCAGCCAGTCGAGCCCCAGGCGGTCGGCGATGCGGTAGTGCACCGGCGCCACGAAGGCGGGATCGACCCCGGTCTGGGTCGCCACCTCGACGATCTCCAGGGCCGCCAGAGCCAGGGGAAGGGCGGCCACCCGTCCCACGAGCTCCTCGGCCAGTCCGGCCGTCTCGAGGTCCCCGACCCGCGCCTCGTAGGCCGCCCGGTCGGTGCCGGCGACGAACTCGGGGAGGCGGTCCCTCAGGGCCCGGACCGGCTCCGACAACTCGGCGAGAGCCGCCGCCGCGTCGAAGGGATAGGGACGGGTCCACAGGAGGAGGCGGGTCGCCCGTTCGGCGAGCTGGCGGGCGCCCAGGACGATGGCCAGATGGCGTCCGGCGTCGAGGTCCGGGGACCGCTCGTCCACCTCGGCGAGAAGATCGTCGAGGGCGAAGATGTCCCAGGCCACCATGTGGGCCGCGGCGATGGTGCGCGGCGGCACCGCCAGCTCGTGGGAGAGCCGGTACACCATCGTCTCGCCCGCCCGGTCGACCACCAGGTTGGCGATCCGGTTGGCGACGATCTCGCGCCTCAGGCGGTGGCGGGCGATCCGGTCGGGGTAGCGCTCGCGGATCGGACGGGGGAAGTAGTCGACGAGCACAGGGGCGAAGCAGGGGTCGTCGGGCACCTCCGACTCGAGCAGCTCGGCCACCAGGACGTTCTTGGTGTAGGCCATGACGACGGCGAGCTCCGGCGTGGTCAGGCCGGAGCCGGCCCGCCGTCGCTCGGCGAGGGTGTCGCCGTCGGGAAGGAACTCGAGACGCCGGTCGAGCAGACCCCGGCTCTCGAGCTCGGCCAGGTAGCGGGCATGCACGTCGACCAGGCTGGCGGCGTCGATCCGTGCCGCACTGAGGGCCAGGGTCTGGCGGGCGTTGTCGGCCAGGACGAGCTCGGCCACCTCGTCGGTCATGGCCTCGAGCAGCTCGTTGCGCTGCTTGACGGTCAGATCGCCGTCGGCCACCACCCGATCGAGCAGGATCTTGATGTTGACCTCGTGGTCCGAACAGTCGACGCCGCCCGAGTTGTCGATGGCGTCGGTGTTGATCCGTCCCCCGCGGGCGGCGAACTCGACCCGACCGCGTTGGGTGAAGCCGAGGTTGCCGCCCTCACCGACGACCCGGACCCGCAGGTCGCGGGCGTCCACCCGCACGGCGTCGTTGGCCTTGTCGCCCACCTCGGCGTGGCTCTCGTCGTGGGCCTTGACGTAGGTGCCGATGCCCCCGTTCCACAGGAGGTCGACCGGCGCCCGCAGGATGGCGCTGATGAGCTCGTCGGGGGTGAACACTCCCGGCTCCACCCCCAGAGCCGTCGCCGCCTCGGGGCTCAACTCGAGCGACTTGGCCGAGCGCGGGAACACCCCGCCTCCGGGGGAGATGAGGGCGGGGTCGTAGTCGGCCCAGCTCGACGCCGGAAGGGCGAACAGGCGTGCCCGTTCCCGGTACGACGCCTCGGGGTCGGGGTCGGGGTCGACGAACACGTGGCGGTGGTCGAAGGCGGCGATCAGGCGCAGGGAACGCGACAGCAGCATCCCGTTGCCGAACACGTCGCCGGACATGTCCCCGATGCCGACCACGGTGACCGGCTCGCGGGTCACGTCGCGGCCCAGCTCCCGGAAGTGGCGCTTCACCGACTCCCACGCCCCCCGGGCCGTGATGCCCATCGCCTTGTGGTCGTAGCCGTGGGACCCGCCCGAGGCGAAGGCGTCGCCGAGCCACATGCCCCGGCTCTGGGCGATCTCGTTGGCGAGGTCGGAGAAGGTGGCCGTGCCCTTGTCGGCCGCCACCACCAGGTAGGGGTCGTCGCCGTCGTGGCGCACCACCCGGGGTGGAGGGACCACCTCGTCGTCGACGAGGTTGTCGGTCACGTCGAGCAGGGCCGACACGAAGCGCCGGTAGGCGGCCTCGACCGCCCGGCGTTGGCTGTCGCGGTCGTCGGGCAGGGACTGCACCACGAAACCGCCCTTGGCCCCCGCCGGCACGATGACGGCGTTCTTCACCATCTGGGCCTTGAGCAGGCCCAGGATCTCGGTGCGGAAGTCCTCGGGGCGTGTCGACCAGCGCAGCCCTCCGCGCGCCACCCGGCCCGCCCTCAGGTGCACACCCTCGACGTCGGGCGCGTAGACGAAGATCTCGTGGTGGGGCCGCGGTTCGGGCAGGCCCTCGATGCGGGTCGGGTCGAGCTTGAGGACGAGGGGTGACGGCGGTCGCCCCTCGGCGTCGGTCTGGAAGTGGTTGGTGCGGGTGGTGGCCGTGACCAGGTTGACGAAGCGACGCAGGATGCGGTCCTCGTCGAGGCTCGACACCCGGTCGACCAGGGTCCGAAGTGCGGCCTCGATCTCCCGTTCGCGGGCCCGGCGGGCCCCGTCGGGCCTCGGGTCGGGATCGGGGTCGAAGCGGGCCTCGAACAGCTCGACCAGGAGGCGGGCGGCGTCGGGGTGGGCCACGAGGGTGGACTCGATGTAGCCGGGGCTGTACGGGACCCGGCACTGGCGTAGATAGCGGGCGTAGGCCCGCAGCACGGCCACCTCGTGGACGTCGAGACCGGCGGCGAGGACCAGGCGGTTGAAGCCGTCGTCGGCCACCTCGCCCGCCCGCACCGAGCGGACGGTGGCGTCGAGGCGCGCCGACTCGGTGGCGAAGTCGTCGATGCGCCGGGGTTGTTCGAGCCAGAAGTCGTAGATCCACGCCGGGGGGCGGTCGGCGGGCTGGAGCTCGAAGGTGCGCTCGTCGACGACGGTCACGCCGAGGTTGGTGAGGGTCGGCATCAGGGAGGTCAACGAGACCGACTCGCCCCAGCGGTACACCTTGAGCTTGAACGCCTCGTCGGGTTGACCCGGCTCGCGGTACACGGCCAGGTCGATGTCGTCACCGTCGGTGTCGAGAGCCTCGAGGCGGTGCAGGTCGGCGACGGCGGCACGCGGCGAGAACGCCCCCCGGTAGCCGGGCGGGAAGGCCCGGGCGTAGATCCGGGCCAGCCGACCCCCGGTGTCCTCCCCGTCGACGTGGACGAGTTCGGCCGCGAAGTCGTCGTCCCAGTCGCGCAGGATCTCCTCGATCCGCGACTCGAGCTCGGCCACGTCGACATCGGGAGCGTCGCCGCCCGCCACCCGGATGTGGAAGAGGATCCGGGCCAGGACGCTCTCGGTGATGCGCGTGCTCCAATCGATCTCGGCGCCGTCGTAGGCAGCCAGCAGGAGATCGGAGATGGCCGTCCGACTCGTCGTGTTGTAGAGGTCCCGGGGCAGGTACACCATGACGGTGACGAAGCGCCCGAAGATCTCGGCCCGGGCGAAGACGCGGACCCGGCGCCGCTCCTGGAGTCCGGCGATGGCGACGGCGGTGGCGTAGAGCTCGTCGACGGTGACCTGGAAGAGCTCGTCTCGCGGGTAGGACTCGCAGATGGCGACGAGACGCTTCTCGTCGTGGCCGCCGGGCGG
Source organism: Actinomyces sp. (assembly GCA_003697065.1). Classification (GTDB taxonomy): domain Bacteria; phylum Actinomycetota; class Acidimicrobiia; order Acidimicrobiales; family Aldehydirespiratoraceae; genus J010. The sequence continues at coordinate 3,634 of RFFY01000510.1, forward strand.
GAAGTCGGCGCGGGCCACGACCTCGCGCACCAGGCGGCGCAGGCGGGGGATCTCGGTCACCGACCGGGTGTAGACCTCCGAGGTGAACAGGCCCAGGAAGCGTCGTTCGCCGGTGACCCGGCCGTCGGCGTCGAAGGTCTTGATCCCCACGTAGTCCATGTGGGTGGGGCGGTGGACGGTCGCCACGGCCGTCGACTTGGTCAGGTTGAGCAGCACGGGCTGGTGGATGCGGGCGACGACCCGGGGCGGCAGGTCGCCCAGGTGGCGGACGGGCGGTGGCTCGGGCCCGGGGCGCAGGATGCCCAGACCCGTGTCGGCGTCGGCCGTGAGGAGATCGCCGTCGAGGCGGTACTCCCGGTAGCCGAGGAAGATGAAGTGGTCCTCGGCCAGCCACTCGAGCAGCTCGCGGGCCTCGTCCACCTCCTCGTCGGGGACGGGAAGCGCCGCCGGGTCGAGTCCGGCGGCGATGGCCAGCATCCGCTGGCGCATCGGGTGCCAGTCGTCGACGGCACGGCGTACGTCGCCGAGCACCCGCACCAGGCTGGTCTCGATGGCGGCCAGCTCGTCGGGATCGGTGCGCCGGTCGACCTCGACGGCGATGAAGGAGGTGCGCTTCGGCGCCGGCGCGTCGTTGCCGCGCAGGTCGACGAAGGCGCCGCCCTCGTCACGCCGGTCGACGAGTACGGGGTGGATGACGAGATGGATGCCCAACCCGAGCCGGCTCAGCTCCATGATGACCGAGTCGACGAGGAAGGGCCGGTCCTCGGTGACGACGAACACCACGGTGTGGGCGTTGGACCAGCCCTCGACGTCGACGCGCGGGTTGACGGCGACGACCCGGTCCTCGTCGGGTCGACGGTCGAGGGCGAGTCGACGGTGGGCGGCGGCCAGCCCGAAGAGGTCCTCGACGGTATGGGCGGCCAGGTCGGCGGGGTCGACGTGGGCGAAGTAGCCGGCGAGGAAGCTGTCGAGGTCGAGCCGGTCGCGGGCGAACTCGGCAGCGTGGGCGAGGATCCGCTCGAAGGTGGCACGGGCCCGGTCGTCGACCTCGAGGGTCCCCATCGATCGCGACGCTAGCCCACCGGGTCCGGCGCCGCGCCCGCTTTCAGGCTGTCCAGCCCCCGTCGGGACGGTCGAACCACACGTGGGCGTGGCCGGTGCCGATCGAGTTCTCGTACTCCGAGAACAGGCGCCCCCGGGCCGTGCACGCGCGCCCCCCGAGGGCCGCCACCATCATGAGGTAGTGCCCGAAGTTGGCCTCGGGCTTGTGGCGCAGGAACTCGGGCATGGTGTCGATCACGCGGGCGTGGTCACCGGCGGCGAACCAGGCCAGGCGCTCCTCGTCGGCGGCGCGGGCCTCGGGGGTGCGGATGTGCACGGGATCGGACGCCTCGTGCTCGCGCAACTGCTTGAGGGGCCAGAAGCGGTGGCTCAAAGCGCCGCTGGCCAGGAGTACGACCCGCCGGTCCGAGGCGGCCACCGCCTCGCCGATGGCGGCGCCGGCACACAGGAAGTCGTCGGTCTCGGCGGTCTGGGGGAGGCTGACCGACACCCACCGTTCGTCGCCCTGCAGGAAGCCGAGCAGGTTGACGGTGGGATAGTGGATGGGCAGGTAGGGGTCGTCGATGGGGGTGCCCCATGATCCGGCCTCGGTGATGGCGGCGGCCATGGCCCGGGCGAGGTCGGGATCGCCGGGGATGTCGTAGGGGACCGCCGACATCCCCCGGGGCAGCTCGTCGGAGGTGTAGTGGCCGCGCCGGCGCTCGTGGGCGGCGACGACGAACTCGACGGTCGTGAACCAGTGGGAGTCGAACACGACGATGGTGTCGGGACGGAGTTCCTCGAGGACCTCGGCCCGCAGGCGGTGCAGGCCCGGCACCAGGGAGATCTCCCGGCCCTCGTTGAGCTCCCGTCGCACCTCGGGCGGCAGCACCATGGTCGGTACGTGGGACACGAGGCCCGCACCGATGATCTCGCCCACCGTCGTCTCCTGTCGCGCTCGGATCGCCGTCTCGTCGTCTCGAACGTCGGCACCAGCCGGCGCCCGGACCTCTCTCGACAAGTCGTTTGGATCCAAACTACCATCAGGCGACAGGCTCGGACCAGTGGCTGTCCCCCCGGACGGGAGGCGGCCGGGTGGGCAGACAGGGGGAGGCCATGACCGTCACCGCAGAGTCCGTCGATCTCGGCGACGACCACGCCGACATCACCGCCCACGACACCTACGTCGACGGCGTCCCCCACGCCACCTTCGCCCGCCTGCGCCGCGAGGACCCCGTGTCGTGGTGGGACGAGGCCGACGGCAGCGGCTTCTGGGCCGTCGTGAAATACCGCGACATCATCGACGTCTCCCGCCAACCCGACCTGTTCACCTCGACCCGCGGGATCCGCCTCGAGGAGATGGACGAGGAGGAGACGGCGGCCCGGCGCACGATCATGGAGACCGACCCGCCCGAGCACACGCGGCTGCGGCGACTCGTGAACCGGGGCTTCACCCGTCGGGCCGTCGGCGCCTACGAGGAGGCCATCCGCGCCCTCGCCGTCGAGGTCGTCGAACGGGCCCTCGAGGAGGGCGAGTTCGACTTCGTCACCACCGTCGCCCGCCAGCTCCCCATGCGCATGCTCGGGCGACTCCTGGGGATACCCGACAGCGACGGCTCCCACCTCGTCGACCTCGGCGACGCCCTCATCGCCAACACCGACCCCGAGTTCACCGACCACGTCGTCGACCTGACCGACACCGAGCGTTACCGACTTCTGCCCTTCCGCAGCCCCGCCGCCATCGAGCTGTTCGACTACGCCCAGGCCAAGGCCGACGAGCACCGGGCCCACGGGGGCGACGACCTCATCTGCCGCATGCTGGCGCCCACCGCCGACGGTCGTCCCCTCAGCGACCTCGAGTTCAAGAACTTCTTCACCCTCATGGTCGCCGCCGGCAACGACACGACCCGCTACACCATGGCCGGCGGTATGAAGGCCTTCTGCGAGCGTCCCGCCCTGTGGGCCGAGCTCCGCCACGCCGACGAACGCCTCTGGGACACCGTCGTGGAGGAGATCCTGCGCTGGACGTCGGTCACCATGCACTTCCGGCGCACCGCCACCCGCGACACCGAGCTGAGGGGGCGCACCATCCGCGCCGGCGACAAGGTGGTGGTCTGGTTCGTGTCGGGCAACCGCGACGAGGAGCAGTTCCCCGATCCCTTCACCTTCGACATCCGCCGTGACCCCAACGACCACATGGCGTTCGGGCGGGGCGGACCCCACCTGTGCCTGGGTGCCTGGCTGGCCCGCCTCGAGATCCGCGTCCTGTTCCAGGAACTCGCCCGACGGGTGGCGGCCGTCGAACAGACCGGACCCGAGCAGCGCCTGCGCTCGAACTTCATCGCCGGGATCAAGCACCTCCCCGTGCGCCTCACCCCCGCCTGAGCCCCACCCCACCCC
>RFFY01000511.1 GCA_003697065.1 Actinomyces sp.
GGTGAGTTGAACGCCATTCCGGTCAGGTCCTTGCGCCGCAGGTCCTGATCGTCGCTGTGCTGGCGGTCGCCGAAGCGGACGGCGAAGTGGGCGCGAAGGGGAAGAGGTTCGAAGTGCAGCCGCTTCTTTCCCGCACGGGGAACGTCGGCCCGGTAGTCGACGGTGCGGAGCCGGAGGACGTCGGCCATCTCGTCGGCCATGGCCAAAGCGGTGCCGGCGTCGTCGCCGATCATGTAGGTCGACGAGCGCAGCACATGGATGTACTCGTCGAAGACGGCCTGCAGATTGCCGTCGATCCCGTGATCGAGCACCGAGCGCCAGTAGTCACGACCCGGATAGCGCCGCCGGAGGATCCCGGCGGCCGTGGGTCCGTTGAGCAGCGAGCGCATCCCCCACGCCACCCGGGCCGCCGCCGTCAGGAGCCCCTGGCGGTGGTCGAGGGCCGCCGAGGAGCCCGGGAACACGCGTCGCAGGCCGCGCAGCGCGGTGACGGCGGGTCCGGCCAGGGCGAGCCGGGCCAGTACGTCGACGAGATCGCCGGGGGGTCGACCCATCTCGTCGAGGTGGGCGGCGAGCCGCGAGATCTCGCGAACGTGGGCTCGCAGACCCTCGTCGGCTCGCCCCGTCTGCCAGGCCTCCTTCGCGCCCCGGTCGAGCCACCGCACGCCCAGGGTGTGGTCGAGCGCCACCTGGGCGACCGCGTACCACCGGGCGTCCTCCCTCCCCCACCTCGGTGCCCGCCGAGTCAACGCGGCGACCTGATCGCCGAGCCGGGCCCGGGCGGCCTCGAGCTGGGAGGCGGCGTCCGGGCAGTCCACGGCGAGGGCTGCAGGGTCCACGAGTGCCGCGAGAGCATGACAGGGGTACAACAAGGCCATCGTCGTCATCGACGCCGGCCGCCCTCTCTCGACGTCCAGAGTGAGGGGTCCGTCGTGGCGGTCGTTGCGGGTCGTGCCGGTCCCCTCGAAGATCCGGCGCTCGACCTCGTAGCTCACCAGCGACGCCACCGTCTTGGGGACCACGTGCCACGAGGAGAAGACCAGGCGCTTGGTGAACGCCCTGGCGGCGTCGGATTCGTAGATGCCGCCCGCCGAGTAGTAGGGCAGAGCAGGCGGGAGCCAGAGCATCTGCCAGTGACCGGGCTCCACGCAGTCGGCCAGGATCGAGCGCAGACGTGCGTTCGCCGGGTCGACGGCGCGGTACTCGTCGAGGTCGGCCGGCTTCAAGACGCCCTGCAAACGAGCGACGTGGCCGACGGTCTCGGCGGGAAGAGGGCCCTCCTGCCCTTCCAGGAGCCTCCTGAGCTTGTAGTTCTCCATGAAGTTGACGAGGTACGGCGCCGACTTCCACAACTCGACCGGATCGCCGAGACCGAGCTGGGTCGCCAACCCGGCCACCTCCAGGTAGGCACGCACGTCGTCGGCGGTGACATCGACCGACGGCATGGGCACGGTCGTGAGCATCCCGTTGCGGTCGGGGGTCGACGCCAGCCGTTCGGTGCGCACCATCACCCGGCGTAGACGCCGGGTGACCTCCGACGCCGCCCTCTTCGCCCGCGCCACATCGGAGGTCACGGCCGCCCGGCGGAGATCTCGCAGGTCGTGCTCGAGGGCCGCCGTCTCGGCGTCCGCATCGGTGCAGTCTCCTTCGAAGAGGAATCGGGTCGTGGCGACGAAGTCCCTGTAGTGGTCATCGGCCCCGCCGTCGAGTCCGTTCGTGTACATGCGGTACGGCGTGGCTGACAGCATCAGCACCCGGGTGCGCTCGGCGTTGGCGGTCGCGTCGAACGAGAACAGGCGGCGGGTGAGGGCAGTCAGACCGTCGTCGCCGTCAGCGGGATTGATGAGGTCGGCGAAGCGCTGGAACTCGTCGAGCACGACCAGGTCGGGCTGGAGCAACTCGAGACCCACCTCGGCCAGGACCATGCGGAGATCGCCGATGAGCCGGTTGCGCGCCTGCAGGACCTCGGGATCCGGGCGCCGTCGTGGGGACCGGAACTCGGGGATGAGTTCGCGCATCTCGATCCACACCGAACGATCGCCTCTGTTCTTCCGGGCGGCGTTCAGGCCACGGAGACACTGGCTGAAGAGCTTCCCGGTCGACGGCGTGACATCCCGCTCGAACCTGGCGCGCAGCGGGGCGAACTCGTGTTTCGCCCGCCGTTCCGACACACCGTGGGTGAAGAAGCGCCGCGCCCGCGCCCCGTCGAGCCGCTCGGACGGCCAGACCCGGCGCAGGAGTACGTGAAGCAGCACCCGCTCCTCGAACCTCCCGGCCCCCCGGGCGAGGTTGAACGAGGTGCCCGGAGTGAGCGCGATGAGGTTGACCGCACCAGCCCCTGCGTTCCCACCCGCCGTCAGGTACCGCGACCTCGCGGGAAGCAACGCCAGTCGGCTGTTGTCGATGACGTGCACGCCGCCGGGCAGGTCGCCGAGCTTGTTGACGTTCTGCTTCGCGATCGACCGGTTGGAGCAGATGTAGACGACGTCGGTCCGCTTGTCGCCTTGCTCGGCGAGGTGATCGAGGGTCAGGGCGATCACGGCCTTGGCAACCATCGTCTTGCCCAGACCGACCTCGTCGGCGACGAGGAAGCGGCGGGTCGGATCGGTGGCGCCGTAGAGGCGTTCGAAGGCCCATTCGGCGGTTGCCCGCTGGAAGTCCTTGAGTTGGGCGAGCACGCCGGGCGCGATCGGTTCCCTCATCGCCACCGCTCCTGCGCAACCGTCCGAATCGGCTCCCACATCTCGAGGAAGTCCGGCGGCAGGACGCCGGCATCGAAGCCCCCGACCAGATCCGCCACCTGGCGGAGACGCGCCGGGTCGCTGCGCAGGACCCGCAGCATCTGTTCGAGCAAGGGCACCGCGGATGACAGCACCGGGCGTGGCTTTCTCGTACCACCGTCGGAGCCCCCGGGCCCGGTCACCTCGAGCTCGCCCGACGACCCGGACTCGGCCGCAAGCAGTATGCGCAGGTAGCGCATCAGGCGTTCGGGGTCGCCCACCCACGAGCGGATCAGCACGTGCTCCCGTTCGACCGGCCCGTCGAGGAGCTCGGCGCGCACGAC
>RFFY01000512.1 GCA_003697065.1 Actinomyces sp.
AGGGCCCGGCGCAGGAAGTCCCGCTGGAGCACGAGGAGGTTCTCCGCCACGGCCTCCTGGGGGGTCATGTGGGTCACGTCGGACAGGGGGAGCACGGCGTGCGACCGGCCCGCTTCCAGCAGGGCCCGCGACAGCGCCAGGGTGTGGGCGGCCACCACGTTGTCGTCGGCCAGCCCGTGGATGAGCAGGAGGGGGCGCTCGAGCCGTGCCGCCTCGGCGGTCAGATCGGTGCGCTCGTAGGCGGCGGGATCGGACGCGGGATGGCCGAGGTAGCGCTCGGTGTAGTGGGTGTCGTACAGGCGCCAGTCGGTGACCGGGGCGCCGGCGACGGCGGCGTGGACGAGATCGGGGCGCCGCAGGACCGCCAGGGCGGCGAGATAGCCGCCGAAGGACCAGCCCCGGATGGCGACACGGGTCGGATCGAGGCGCTCGTCGTGCCGGAGCAGATCGGTGAGGGCGTCGAGCTGGTCGTCGAGGACGGGACCGGCCAGGTCCCCGTGGACCGCCTTCTCCCAGACGGGACCCCGGCCCGGGGTGCCGCGTCCGTCGACGACCACGACGGCGAACCCCTGGTCGGCGAACCACTGGGAGACGTGGAAGGCGGCCCGGCTGCGCAGCACCCGTTGGGCGTGGGGGCCGCCGTAGGGATCGAGGAGCACGGGTAGAGGCCCTCGCCGCCGACGGGGATCCGACGGCAGCACCAGGGCGGTCGCCAGGCGGCGGCTCCCGGTGCGCACCAGTGTCACGTCGACGTCGAGACCGGAAGCGGCGGCGTGACTGTCCAGGTGTCCGATCACTTCGTCGCCGCGCCGGACGAGGGTGACGACCTCGTCGTCGTCGAGGGTGCGGGACTGCACCACCGTCACCGGCCCCCCGATGACGGCCGTGTGCACCCCCGGATCGGGCGTCAGCACCTCGGTCCCGCCGTCCCAGGCGACCCGCACCACGTGGATGCTGGTGGGATCGTCGAAGGAGGCGGTGACGGTGACGCCTTCTGCGTCGACACCGACGACCCGCCTCACCTGGAGCCCGTCGCCGGTCAGTGCCTCGCCGTCGACGACGACCCGGCGTGCGTCCCCCCGGTCGGCCACGGTGACGAGCCGGCCCCGGTGGCGGCGGGGTACGCCCGCCACGAGCTCGACCCACGCCTCGTCGTCGACCCGGTGCACCTCGCGGCAGGCGCCCGTCGTCGCCTCGACCTCGAGCACACCCAGGGTGCGCTGATCACGGGTCTGGACCGTGAGCAGGAGGCCCTCGTCGTCCCAGCGCACACCGGCGAGGTACTCCCAGTCGGCCGAGCCCGCCTCGCGCCAGCCCACCGGTCGCCGGCTTCCGTCGAGGTCGACGAGGGCGAGGTCGACCACGGCGTTGGCGGTGCCGGCGGCCGGGTAGCGGATCTCGGTGGGAGGGCGGGCGGGATCGACGGGTGAGGCGATCCACCAGCGGTTCACGCCCGACACGTCGACGCGGGCGGCGAGCAGACCCGAGCCGTCGGGGGCCCACCAGTGACCCCGGGTGCGACCCATCTCCTCGGCGGCGACGAACTCGGCCGATCCCCAGGTCACCCCCGCCTCGTCCTCTCCCACCAGGAGACGGTCGCCGTCGGCGTCGACGAGACGCAGGGTCGATCCGGCCACATAGGCCACCCGCTCGCCGTCGGGGGACAGGCGCGGGTCGAACGCCCCCGCCCGCGCCCCGAGGGGTTCGACGCCGCCGCCGGTCACGTCGGCCCGCCAGAGTTCACCGCCGAGCACGAAGACCGCCACCTCCAGGCGGGCATCGGCGTCGTAGCCGACGATGCCACCGGCCGCCTCGCGGGTCCGCTCCCGACGGGCCCGTTCGGCCGGCGGGAGGTCGGGGTCGTCGGCGCCGAGGACGGAGGGATCGGCGACCAGGCGGGCGCCGTCGCCCGAAGCGGCGGGCGTCGGGGCGTCGGGGATGTCGAGCACCCACAGGGCGTTCACGGGGTCGTCGCCCGCCGCCGAGCGCAGGAACAGCACCCGGGAGCCGTCGGCGGCCACCCGGATGTCGCGGGGCACCCCGAGGGTGAAGCGCCGCGTACGGGCGTGACGGCGGGGGAAGGAGTCGACGGCGTCGCCCGGGGCGGCGCCGGCGCGGTCGCGGCTCACCGGGTCAGTTGACGGCCCGCTCGTGGCCCTCCCAGTAGGGACGACGCAGCTCGCGTTTGAGCACCTTCATGGCCCCCGACAGGGGCAGGGGTTCGGTGCGGAACTCGACCGACTTCGGCACCTTGTAGCCGGCGATGTGCTGGCGGGCGAAGTCCTGGATCTCCTCGGCGGTGGCCGTCGCCCCCTCGTGGAGCACGACGATGGCGTGGACCTGCTCGCCCCAGGTGTCGTGGGGGATGCCGATCACCGCCACCTGGGCGACGGCGGGGTGACGGGAGATGACGCTTTCGACCTCGGCGGAGTACACGTTCTCGCCGCCGGTGACGATCATGTCCTTCACCCGATCGACGAGGAAGAGGTAGCCGCCCTCGTCGACGTAGCCGGCATCGCCGGTGTGGTACCACCCGCCGGCGAAGGCGGCGGCGGTCTCCTCCGGCTTGTTCCAGTACTCGCGCATGAAGTTGCCGGCCCGGGCCCAGACCTCGCCCGTCTCGCCCCGGGGCACCTCGTTGCCGTCGTCGTCGCGGATGGAGATCTGGGCGCCGGGCACCGGGCGGCCGGCCGAACGCAGGCGGGGCCCGCCGGCGCGGTGGTCCTCGGGGGTGAGCCAGGTGAGCAGGGAGGAGCTCTCGGTCATGCCGTAGCCCTGGGACAGGTCGAGCTCGGGATACAACTCGAGGAGGCGGTCGAGGACGGCGGCGGGCATGGGGGAGGCGCCGTAGGTGAGCTGGCGCAGCGACGACAACCGCTCGGGCCGGAAATCCGGGTGGGTGAGCATCATCTGGATCATGGTGGGGACCATGACGGTCTGGGTCACCCCGTGGGCCTCGATGAGGCCCATGGCCGCCCCCGGGTCGAACAGGGGCATGAACACCGAGGTCCCGCCCGAGGACGGGGTGCCCAGGATCCCGCCCATCGAGGCGGCGTGGAACATGGGGGTCTGGTGCAGGTACACCGACTCCTCGTCGAAGCCGATGACCATGGCGATGTGGTAGAGGTTCAGCATCTCGGCCCGGTGGTCGAGAAGGACCCCCTTGGGCAGGCCCGTGGTGCCGCCCGTGTACATCAACACCACGGGGTCGTCCTCGTCGGGTTCATCGGGGACGTCGGCGTCGACCCCGTCGATGAGGTCCTCGTAGCGGATGTCGTGGGGGACGTCGCCGTCGCCGATCAGCACGGTGTGACGGATGGGGCTGGGGCCCTCGCCCGACGCCATGGCGTCGGCGAAGTGCTGGGCGAAGAAGGCGTCGACGAAGGCCACCTCGGTACCCGAGTCCCGCACGATGTAGTCGAGCTCGCGGCCGGCGAGGCGGAGGTTGAGGGGGTTGATCACGCCCGCCCCCAGGAAGGCGGCGTGGTACAGCTCGAGGTACTGGTGGCTGTTGGTGGCCATGACGGCGTAGCGGTCCCCCGGGCCCACGCCCAGGCGCTCGCGCAGGGCCCGGTGGAGGCGGAAGACCCGCGAACCGTGATCGGCGTAGGTCCCGCGGTAGTCCCCGTCGACGAAGGCCACCTTGTCGGCGTGGTACTCGAGGCGGGGGAGCAGGAGCCGGTGGTAGACGAGTTCCTTCACAGGGTCCTCCGGAGGGGTCGGGCGGGGCACCATCGTCGCACACGGCGTCGGTCGCCGCCGCCCCTCGGCGCCACCCCGGGCTGAGCCCGGTCACCACCGGCGTCGCGGCCCGCCGGGGCTTCGTGCATCCCGGGGAGGGGGTGCCATGATGCGGCGATGAGCACACCGCCGCATCCGCCGACCGGCGCTGGTGAGCCCCGGCCCGCCACCGACCACACCCGGGCCGCCAACGCCGCCGCCGCCCACGACCTGCCCCGCGACGACACCGACATCGACCGCGCCACCCGCGGTCTCGTCGCCCGCATCCCCGAGGGGCGCATCACCCACGAAGGTCGACTCGTGTGGGACATCGGCGCCTATGCCTTCTGCGACGACGACGCCCCCGACACGGTCAACCCCTCCCTGTGGCGCCAGGCCCGCCTCAACGCCGTCCACGGCCTGTTCGAGGTCACCGACGGCGTGTGGCAGGCCCGCGGCTACGACATCTCCAACGTGACCTTCATCGCCGGCGAGGAGGGCTGGATCGTCATCGACCCCCTCACCACCGAGTTCACCGCCCGCGCCTGCCTCGAGCTGGCGAACGCCACCCTCGGGGCGCGACCCGTGACCGCTGTCATCTACACCCACAGTCATGCCGACCACTTCGGCGGCGTGCTCGGCGTCACCTCCCGCGAGGACGTCGAGGCGGGCCGGGTCCGCATCATCGCCCCCGAGGGTTTCCTGCGCGAGGCGGTGGCCGAGAACGTCGTGGCGGGACCGGCCATGATCCGCCGCGCCGGTTACATGTTCGGCCCCCTGCTGGAGCCCGGACCCCGGGGTCACGTCGACTGCGGCCTCGGCAAGGGCATCCCCCGGGGCCGCTCGGCCCTCGTCGCCCCGACCGAGGAGATCGCCGAGACGGGGACCGAGCTCGTCGTCGACGGTGTCCGGATCGTGTTCCAGAACACCCCCGACACCGAAGCCCCGGCCGAGATGAACTTCTTCTTCCCCGACAAGGCCCTGTTGTGCATGGCGGAGAACTGCACCGGGACCATGCACAACGTCCTCACCCCCCGCGGCGCCCAGGTCCGCGACGCCCTGGCCTGGTCCAAGTACGTCAACGAGGCCATCGAGTTGTTCGCCGACGACACCGAGGTGTGCTTCGCCAGCCACAACTGGCCCACCTGGGGTCGCGCCGAGGTCCGCTCCTATCTCGAGCGTCAACGCGACCTGTACCGCTGGATCCACGACCAGACACTCCGCCTGGCCAACCGGGGGCTGACTCCGGTGGAGATCGCCGCCGAACTGCGCCTGCCCGGGTGCTTCGCCGACCACGGCGACACGCGCGGCTACTACGGCACCGTCAGCCACAACTGCCGGGCCGTCTACCAGCGCTACTTCGGCTTCTTCGACGGCAACCCGGCCCACCTCGATCCCCTCCCCCCGGTCGAGGCGGGACGACGCTACGTGGACGCCATGGGCGGGGCCGAGGCCGTGCTGGCCGAGGGTCGGCGGGCCTTCGAGGCCGGCGACTACCGCTGGGTGGCCATGCTGGTCGACCACCTCGTGTTCGCCGACCCGGCCAACGCCGAGGCCCGGGAGCTGCAGGCCGCCGCCCTCGAGCAGCTCGGCTACCAGGCCGAATCCGGCCCCTGGCGCAACTTCTACCTGACCGGCGCTCTCGAGCTGCGCCGGGGGGTGGCGGCGCCCGAGCAGCGTCCCCCCGCCGAGTTCCTCGGCGCCCTCACCGCCGAACAGATCTTCGACGCCCTCGGGGTGCGCCTCGACGCGGCGCGGGTCGAGGGGGTCGAGCTCACCATCAACTGGACCTTCGTCGACCACGGGGTGCGGGCCACGCCCGACGCCCCCGGGGAGCGTCACGTCCTCGGTGTGGCCAACTGCGCCCTGCACCACACCCCGGGCCGCCACGATCCCGCCGCGGCCGCCGGTGTCGTCGTGTCCCGCGCGACCCTCGGGCGACTCTTGACCGGTGCCCTCGCCGTCCCCGACGCCCTCGAGGCCGGGGAGCTCGCCATCGACGGCGACGCCGGGGCCCTGCTCACCCTCTTCGGCGCCCTCGAGGCCCCCGACGGACGCTTCGCCATCGTCGAACCCTGAGCCGCCACGCCGACGAGGCACGCCCTCGTTGACGCTTCGATGACGCGCGGCCCGTACACCCGAGGGACCCCACCCCGTCCACTCCCGGAGGTCCTCCATGACCCGATCACGCCGCTCGCCGTCGGTGGCCCTCGTGTTGACCATGGCCCTGCTCGCCGCCGCCTGCGGCTCCTCCACGAGCTCCACGGACCCGGCCGCCGCGCCCGACCGGTCGGCCAACGCCGACGTTGACGCCGCCGACGGGACCGGCACCGAGGGCACCGACGCCTCCCCCGGTACCGGCGACGAGGCACCCGGCGACGGGACGTCCAGCGACGGGACGTCCGACGCCGGATCGGGCACCGACGGGACCGACGACGCCGGTGACGCCGACCCCGGCGACGCGGCCGGCGATGTCCTACCCATCGAGGTGGTGCTCGACGCCCCGGCACCGGCGACCGATCCCCTCGAGACCATCAACCCCCTGGGCGCCGTCACCTTCGTCCCCGGCGCCGCGCCCGGCACCTGGTACGCCGTCTTCGACCGCTTCTACGAGGACGGCATGTCGATCACCCTGCAGAACCGCGGTGAGGACGTGGCCGCGTGCGACATCTTCGCCGAACCCCTCTCGGGCCTGCTCGAGGGCGGCACGGCGGTGATGACCACCTGCTGGCAGACCCCGGAGTTCCTCGCCTCCCTCGCGGTCGACCCGGACCCCGACGTCCCTCCCCTGGGTACCGTGTTCCCCTTCACCCTCGAGGGCGGAAGCGCCTCGGTGACCGTCAGCGACCCCGACGGCACCGCCACCACCCTGAGCGGCGACACCCTGGTGTTCGGCGCCGGGCCCCTCATGGTCCAGATCGATCCCAACACCGGCGGCCTCGCCGAACCCGTCACCCGCTGGCGCGGCACCATCTCGGTGGCCGACCTCGAAGCCGCCCTGGCCTGATCGGCGGCGTCCCTCCCTCCGGGCCCCCGCCGCCGGTCAGGCATCACCGTCGGCGGCGGGGGGCGGAGTGGACCCCAGTGCCCGCTTCATGGCGCCCAGGGGATCGGCCCGGAAGGCGGCGGCGGTCGCCTGATGGGCGGCCAGGGCCTGGAACTCCTGGCCCGCCCGGATGGCGGCCCGGCCCCCCAGGACCTCGAACTGACGGTGCACCATCCGCTTGTTGATCTGGGCCAGATCGCTGGGGATCCCCGCCACCCGTTCGGCCACGGCCAGGACCTCGTCCTCGAGACGCTCGGGAGCAAAGGAGCGGTTCGCCCACCCCACCCGGACCGCCTCGACCCCGTCGATGGTGTCCCCGGTCAACATGGCCTCCATGGCGTGGCGCAGGCCCAGCAGGGGCAGGTGGTACTGCCAGTCCGGCGGCGACGCCACCCGCACGACCGGGTAGCCGATACGGGCGTCGTCGGCCACGTAGACGAGGTCGCAGGCCGCCGCCAGCTCGGTGCCCCCGGCGTAGGCGTAGCCGTGGACCTGGGCGATGACGGGCTTGGCCAGGTCCCACAGATGGAACCAGCCGGCACTGGCCTGACGGGTCCAGGCCCCGTCGCCGGGAGCGGTCCGCACCGGAGGGTCGGCGAGCAGGGGCGAGGACAGGTCGTAACCCGACGAGAAGCACGGGCCGGCCCCCCGGACGACCGTCACCCGCACCGACTCGTCGGCGTCGTGGTCGTCGAGAGCGTCGAGGAGGGCCCGGCGCATGGCCGAGTCGATGGCGTTGCGCTTCTCGGGCCGATCGAGAGTGATGCGCCGCACCCCTGGGCGGGGCTCGTCGACGACGATGCGGTGGGTGGCGGTGGTCATGGTCCCTCCCCGGCGACCCCGGCCGGTGACGTTCCGGCCAGGTCGGCGGCCAGCTCGATGCCCCGGAAGGTCGAGGTGCGCACCACGAGGCCGGTGAGACCCTCGGGCACGACCTGATCCCAGCGGGAGCGGATCCGCCTCTCGGTCCCGAGGAGGCGGTTCTCGTCGATGTACTCGTCGGGCACGGCGGCCACCGCCTCCTCGCGTCGGCCCGCCAGCCACAGCTCCTGGATCCGGGCGGCGGCCTCGGCGTAGCCCCGCCGGGCCATGGCATCGCGGTGGAAGTTGTGGCTCGCCGACCCCATGCCACCCACGTACATGGCGGTGAGAGGCTTGGCGGCGGCGATGGCCCCGGCCACGTCGTCGGTGATCTCGAGGGTGAGCCCGCCGAAGATCTCGAAGTCGGCGGGGCGCCCGCCGCGCTTCTCCCACCCCCGGGCCAGGTGTGGTCCGTGGATCGCCCACCCGTCGCGCCCGTAGCCCATGGGCAGCCACCCGTCGGCGATCTCGGCGGCCAGGGCGGTGTTGAGGGGGCCGCCGGCGGCGATCCAGATCCCGATCCGGCCGTGGGGATGCAGGATCGAGCGCAGGGGCTTGCCCTGGCCGAGGGCGTCGGGGCCGTCGTAGGGCAGCCGGACGGCCCGGCCCTCGTGGCGGACGGGGGCCTCGCGGGCGATGACCTTGCGCATGATCGCCACGTGGTCGCGGAGGTTCTCGCGCGGCGAGCCCCAGGGTCGGCCGTACCAGCCCTCGACGATCTGGGGCCCCGACACGCCGAGCCCCACGATGACCCGCGATCCACCGGCGATGGCGTCGAGGGTCATGGCGGTCATGGCGGTGGCCGCCGGGGCCCGCGCCGCCACCTGCGCCACCCCCGTCGCCAGCCGGATCCGGCGGGTGGCGGCGGCCAGACGGGCCAGGGGGGTGAAGGCGTCGGCGCCGTAGGCCTCGGCCGTCCACACCGAGTGGTAGCCGAGCCTCTCGGCGAGCCGGACCCGCTCGACGGGGAGATCCAGCCGGGCGTCGCGGTACAGGTCGAGACCCAGACCGAGCTTCACCGCGCCTGCCCTCCTCGTCGACGGACCACCCCGGGGAAGGGACCCTAGGCGGCGCTAGCGTCGCCGGCGAGTGGCCCCTGACGATCCCCGCCCCACCGCCCCCACCGGGGGCCTCCCTCCGGTGGAGCCGCCGCCGGAGGGCCTCCTGTCGGGTCCGTACCGCAGGGTGACCCTGGCGGTGCTGGCCACCATCGCCATCGCCTCCTACAACAACCTGTCGGTGTCGGCGGCCCTGCCCGCCATCGGTGACGATCTCGGCGACGTCGGTCTGCTCCCCTGGACCATCACCGTCGAGTTGCTCGCCGCCTCCGTCGCCGTCCTCGTGGCCGGGCCCGTCATCGACGGACTCGGTGTGCGCCGCACCTTCCGGGGCGCGGTGGTCGCCTTCACCGCCGCCTCGGTCGCCTGCGCCGCCGCCCCCTCCCTGCCCGTCCTCGTCGCCACCCGGGCCGCCCAGGGCCTCACGGCCGGGGTCGTGATCGCCGTCGGTGTCGCCGCCACCGGCCTCGCCTTCCCCGACCGCCTGCGTCCCCGCGCCTACGCCGCCAACTCGGCGGTGTGGGGGGTCATGGGCGTCGCCGGCCCCGCCGTCGCCGCCCTCGTGTTGACCGTGACCTCGTGGCGGGGGGTTTTCCTGGTGAACGTGCCCGTGGCGATGGCGGCCGGCGCCGTCGGCTGGCGGGTCCTGCCCGACCGGCGCGGCCACGAGGCGGCCGACCCCTTCGACGTCCGGGGCACCGCCGTGGTGGTCGTGTTCACCGTGGCCGCCCTGGCCCTCGCCTCGGGCCGGATCCCCGTCATCGTCGCCCCCGTCACCCTCGCCGCCGGCTGGGCCTATGTGGTCCACGCCCGACGCCACCGCCACCCCGTGGTCCGTCTCGCCCATCTCACCGCCCGCCGGTGGCGTCACCTCCACCTCGTCACCGCCGCCGCCCTGGCCGGCGGCGTCGGGGCCAACGCCCTCCTACCCGTCTACCTTCGCGGCGCTCGCGCCACCTCCACCGCCCTGGCCGCCTTCTCGGTCCTCTTCCTCACCGTCGGCTGGACGTCGGCGGCCTGGGTGTCGAGCCGCCTCCAGGACCGCCACCGGGGCGAGCGTGTCGCCTGGTGGGGTGCCCTCCTGTTGGCGCCGGCATCGGTGGCCGCCGCCGTCACCGTGCTCGCCGGCGTGGCGGTACCGCTGGTGTTCGTCGCCTTCTTCGCCCTGGGGGGCGGGGTGGGGATGGTGTCCACCTCGGCCCTGGCGACCCTGCAGGGACGCGCCCGCGCCAGCGAGATGGGGCGGGTGTCGTCCGCCCACCAGTTCCTGCGCACCCTCGCCATCAGCTACGGCACAGCGGTGGCGGGGGCCGTCCTGTTCGCCGTCGTCGCCGCCCGCACCGGTGACGTGTCGGCCGTGCGCGATCTGCTGGGCGGCGCCGCGCCGGCCACCTCCTCGGCCACGGCGACCGCCCTGGCCGACGGCTACGGACTCGCCCTCGGCGTCCTCGCCCTCGTGTGCGTGGCGGCCCTCGCTCCGGCCCGGGTGATCGAGCGCGACGCCGCGGCCGGCCCGGCACACGCCGCGGGGGACGGGTAGCCTCCGCCGGGTGAAGGCCCTCGAGTTCCGCCGTCGCCCCCTGCGCTACGCCGCTGCCGCCGTCGCCTCCCGCCTCCGACCGGGCGCCGGCGCCGGTGTGGGTCCCCTCGAGCTGGTCGACACCGATCCGCCCGAGCTGCCCGGCGACGACTGGTTCCGTCTCTGGCCCCGCCTCACCGGCATCTGCGGCTCGGACCTCGCCACCGTCGAGGGTCGGGCCTCCCGCTACTTCGACGAGCTCGTGTCGTTCCCCTTCGTACCGGGCCACGAGATCGTGGGCGACCTCGCCGACGGGCGGCGCGTCGTCGTCGAACCGGTGCTCGGCCCCGAGGCGCGGGGCTTCGATCCGCCCTTCGAGGGGGCCGCGCCCGGCGACGCCGACGATCTGCGTCACCTGGTCGCCGGGCCCCTCGAGCCCGGGATCCAGACCGGCTACTGCGCTTCGACCGGCGGAGGCTGGGCCACCGAGTGCGTCGTGCACCGCTCCCAGATCCACGAGGTCCCCGACTGGATGAGCGACGAGCTGGCCGTCACCATCGAACCCGTCGCCGGCGGTGTCCACGCCGCTCTGGCCGGCGAGGTGGCCGAGGGGGCCACGGTGGCGGTCATCGGGGCGGGGACCATGGGCCTGGTCACGGTCGCGGCCCTGCGCCACCTCACCCCGGCGGGGTCGATCGTGGTCGGGGCCCGCTACCCCCACCAGCGCGCCCTCGCCCGCGACTTCGGCGCCGATGTGGTCGTCGCTCCCGACGAGCTGGCCCGGGCGGTGCGCCGCGCCACCGGTTCCTACGTGATCGGCCGCCACCTCTCCGGCGGCGCCGACGTGGTGGTCGACGCCGTGGGGTCGTCGGACTCGATCGCCGAGGCCATCGCCGTGTGCCGCCCCCGGGGCCGGGTCGTGCTGCTGGGCATGCCCGCCCACGTCGAGCTCGAGCTCACCGGCCTGTGGCACCGCGAGACCCAGCTCGTCGGTGCCTACACCTACGGCACCGAGACCCTGCCCGACGGGCGCCGGGCCCGCTCCTTCACCCTCGCTCTCGAGCTGGCGGGCAAGGTGCCCTTCGACCGTCTGGTGTCGGCGACCTATCCCCTCGAGCGGCACCGGGACGCCATCGCCCACGCCGCCGAGGCCGGACGGCGCGGGGCGGTCAAGGTCGCCTTCGATCTCCGCGGCGA
>RFFY01000513.1 GCA_003697065.1 Actinomyces sp.
CACGATCAGATGAGGGTCTCGTCGGGGTGGTGGCGCAGCACGAGCCGGACCCAGCCCCGCCCGGCGTCGACGTCGAGGTCGTCGACCAGGGGCCCCACCAGGCCGTCGAAGCGGTCGACGGCGTTCTCGGGGAGGGCGGCGGCGTCGGTGCGTTGCATCTCGATCTCGATCGAGCCCTCACCCAGGTGGTAGTCGACGACGATGTCGGCGGCGGTGTCGCCGCCGGGCGGCGCCGAGAACAGCAGCACCACCGCCTCGTCCACGGCGAGGCGCAGGTCGTCGATCTCGCGGAACGACATGGACTGGCGCAGGGCCAGGGAGGCGGCGCCGATGCGGGCCAGACGACCGAAGGGGGCGCGGGCGGGGAGGCGCAGGAGGATCTCGTGGCTCGCCGGCACCTCGCTCGTCACCGTGTCAGCCTGCCACGCGGACCTCGTCGCGTGTCGGAGCACCCCGTCCGCCCCTCAGGGGCGGTCGGTCACGTCGGCGGGGTCCACGTCGAGGCGCTCCCCCAGGTAGCTGGCGTGGCGCACCCGGTGTTCGGCCGTCCACCCACCGATGGCGACCTCGACGACGAGGCGGGGTTCGACGAAGCGGACCCCGCGGGCCTCGGCGCCCGTGAGAGGCGGGGTGAAGGGATCGGCGTCGACGGCGAGGGGTCCGAGGCGTTCGAGGAGGCGTCGGCCCTCGGCCTCGTCCCAGCCCGTGCCCACCCGCCCGGCGTAGCGCAGGGCGGCCCCCTCGTGGAACCCCAGCAGGAGGGCGCCCAGACCCCCGGCGCGGGCGCCCTGGCCGGGGGTCCAGCCCCCGACGACGAACTCGCGCTGGTCGCGGACCTTGATCTTGCGCCAGGTGGGTGAACGCCGTCCGGGCCGGTAGAGCCCGTCGCGGCGCTTGGCCATCACCCCCTCGAGTCCCTGGCGGCGGACGGCGTCGAGCAGGGCCCGCCCGTCCTCGTGGACCTCACTGAGCGCCCGCCGCTCCCCGACGGTCACGGCGGCGTCGAGCAGGTGCCGCCGTTCGTGCCAGGGTCGGTTCGTCAGATCGTGCCCGTCGAGCCAGAGCAGGTCGAAGATCACGTACTCGACGGGGATCTCCCGGGCCCGGCGGGCGGCCTCGTCGGGCGCGGCGACGTGCATCCGGTGCTGGAGACGGGCGAAGTCCGGTCGACCCTCGGCGAGGGCCACCACCTCGCCGTCGACGACGGCGGGTAGATCGACGGCCTCGACCAGGACCCCGAGGTCGGGAAAGCGGGCGGTGGCGTCGAGACCGTTGGCGGTCGCCAGGCGCACCCCGTCGCCGGCCGGGTCGATCCCCGCCACCAGGCGCATGCCGTCCCACTTGACCTCGAAGGCCCAGGGACGGGGATCGTCGGGCAGGGCGCCGGCCACCGCCTTCATGGGCCGGGGGAGGGGATCGGGCAGGGTCACCGCGACCGGACCCTAGCGTGGGGTCGTGACGCGGTCCCCCGACGAGTTCCCGGTGGCGTGACGATCCTGGTCGACGAGGCGCGCTGGCCCTGGCGGGGACGGCGCTGGGCCCACCTGGTCAGCGACGCGGCCCTCGACGAGCTCCACGAGTTCGCGCGTCGGCTCGGCAAGCGGCGCCTGGGCTTCCAGGGCGACCACTACGACGTCGACGAGATCGACCGCCGCCGGGCGCTGGAGCTGGGGGCGGTGGCGGTGACGGGGCGGGAGCTGCTCGCTCGGCTCCGGGAGGCGGGCCTGCGCCGGGCCGCCCCGAAACCCCGTTGGCGGCGGCTCGCCCACAGCCCACCGGGGCGGGCGGCCACCCTCCTCGAGCCGGCCCTGGACGTCGACCGCGAGGCCGGCGCCCGGGTGGGCCGCGGCGTGCTGGCCCTGGGTCCCCTGGTCGAAGCCGGGGACGCCGCCGTGTTCGTCGACGACGCCCGTCTCGTGCTCCTCGTCGACCTCGCCGCCGGCCGTCCGGCGGGCGATCTCCACCCCCTGGTGGCACCGGTGCTGGACCCCGGCGACGAGCTCGTGATCGGTGAGGCCCGCGCCGACGGGAGTCGCAGCATCGAGCTCTTCGCCCTCCGGCGTCCGTCGGGACGGGCCCCGCTAGCCTGACCGCCCGTGGCCCTGCTCGTGCAGAAGTTCGGTGGCACCTCGGTCGCCGATCCCGACCGCATCCGTGAGGTCGCCGACCACGTGGCGCGCTGCCGCCGGCGGGGTGACAGCATCGTGCTGGTCGTGTCGGCGATGGGCAAGGAGACCGACGAGCTGCTGCGTCTCGCCGACGCCGTCGCCCGCACCAAGCCGGGCCGCGAGATGGACATGCTCATCACCGGGGGCGAGCGCAAGGCCTGTGCCCTGATGGCCATGGCCCTGCACGACCGGGGCGTCCCGGCGGCCTCGTTCACCGGGTCCCAGGCGGGCTTTCGCACCGACACCGCCCACATGAACGCCAAGATCCTCGAGATCACCCCCGGCCGCATCCGTGACGCCCTCGACGAGGGCATCGTGCCCGTGGTCGGGGGCTCCCAGGGGGTGTCGACCGCCAACGACGTCACCTTCTTCGGTCGGGGCGGCTCCGACACCACGGCGGTGGCGCTCGCCCACGTCCTCGGCGCCGACGCCTGCGAGCTCTACACCGACGTCTCGGGCGTCTTCACGACCGACCCCCGCCTGGTGCCCGAGGCCCGCCGCATGGACCTCATCTCCTTCGACGAGCTGCTCGAGATGACCGCCACCGGCTGTCCGAAACCGGCGATGCGCTCGGTCGAGCTCGCCCGTAACTACGGCGTGAAACTCCACGTCCGGTCCGCCTTCACGTGGGAACCGGGCACCTGGGTCACCGAGGAGGGACCGATGGAACAGGCGATCGTCTCGGCCGTCACCCACGACACGTCCGAGGCCAAGATGACGGTGGCGGGCGTGCCCGACCGGCCGGGGGTGGCGGCCCGCCTCTTCCGGGCCCTCGCCGACGCCGACGTCAACGTCGACATGATCGTGCAGAACGTCTCCACCCACGGGGTGACCGACATCAGCTTCACCGTCCCCCACGAGCAGCTCGAGGTGGCGGTCGCCACCAGCGAGTCCCTCGCCGACGAGATCGGGGCCGAGGCGATCACCCCCGACCACGACATCGCCCGGGTCAGCCTGATCGGGGCGGGGATGCAGACCAACCCCGGGGTGGCGGCCACCATGTTCGAGACCCTGTCGGCTCAGGGCATCAACATCGAGATGATCTCGACCTCGGCCATCCGCATCTCGTGCGTCGTGCGCGAGGACGACGCCGAGCGGGCGGTCGCCGCCCTCCACGAGGCCTTCGAGCTGCACAAGGCCCCCGAGGAGCGGTCCAAGGTCTGACCCGGATCCGGCCCGGAGCGTCCCG
>RFFY01000514.1 GCA_003697065.1 Actinomyces sp.
CGGTCGGGGGGTGGTGGTCCGCCCTGGGGCAACCCTAGCCGGGCTCCGTGACTTCCGGCCCGTCCCGTCGTCCGGGCTTGACCCGCCGGATGGGCGGTGGTCGGGTGTGACGATGACCACCACCGCCGACCTGCGTACCCCGGCCCTCCTCGTCGACGTGGCGGCCCTCGAGGCGAACGCCGACGCCATGGCCGCCCGCCGGCCCGGGCTCTCTCTTCGTCCCCACGTCAAGGCGTTCAAGTCGACCCGCCTCGCCCGCTGGTTGGCGGACCGGTGCGGGCACACGGCGCTGTGCGCCGCCACCCTGGGCGAGGTCGAGGGGCTCGCCGCCGCCGGACTCGGCCACGACGTCCTGTTGGCGAACGAGACGCTCGACGTCGATCGTCTGCGGAGCCTGGCCCACCGTGACGACCTGCGCCTCACCGTGGCGGTCGACTCCGACGAGACCCTCGCCGCCGCCGTCGCCGCCGGGGTACCCGAGGTCCTCGTCGACGTCGACGTCGGCCTGCCGCGCTGTGGATGCGAGCCGGGCGAGGCGCCCCGCCTGGCCGATGCCGCCCGCGCCGCCGGTCTGATGGTGCGCGGCGTCATGGGCTACGAGGGACAGTGCCAGGACTGGACCGAGGTGGAGAGGCGGCGGGCCGAGGTCGAGCGGGCGATGGCGGTACTGGCGGCCGCCCACGCCGAGGTCGGCGGCGACGTCGTCTCCGCCGGCGGGACGGGCACCCACGCCCTCAACGAGGTCGCCACCGAGATCCAGGCCGGGTCGTACCTCCTCATGGACACCCACTACGCCCGCCTCGGGGACCTGCCGTTCACGCCGGCGCTCTCGGTGCTCGCCACCGTCGTGTCCGCTCGGGTCCGACCCGGTGGCTGGTACGTGCTCGACGCCGGCCTGAAGGCCCTCGCCATGGACCACGGCAATCCCACGGCCGAGGTGGGCGAGGTGTTCTTCTGCTCCGACGAGCACACGACGGTGTTGGCCGAACCCGAGCTCGGTGTCCGGGTCGGCGACCGCGTGCGACTCCGGCCCGCCCACGTCGATCCGACGGTGGCCAAGCACCCGCGCCTCCACCTCGTCGACGGCGACGAGGTCGTCGACGTCTGGCCCGTCGACCTGCGGGATTGGTGACAGACTCGGGGAATGCGACGCCGCCGACGGAGCTGGCAGAACTGGGCGGGCAACCAGGTCGCCCTGCCCACCCGGATCGCCCGACCCGCCAGCGAGGACGAACTGGCCGAGATCGTGCGCCGGGCCGGGGAGCAGGGGCGTCGGGTCCGAGCGGTCGGGGCCGGGCACTCCTTCACCGACGTCGCGTGCACCGACGGTGTCCTGTGCGAGCTCGACGACCTCTCACGCGTGCTCAGCGTCGATCACGTCACGCGACGGGTGACGGTCGGGGCGGGGATCCGCCTCCACGAGCTGTCCCGCCACCTCGACGAGTGCGGTCTCGCCCTCCCCAACCTCGGTGACATCGACCGCCAGAGCATCGCCGGCGCGATCGCCACCGGCACCCACGGCACCGGCATCCGTCACCACGGCATCGCCGACGCCGTCGTCGCCTTCCGTCTCGTCACCGCCACCGGTGAGATCCTCGAGTGCAGCGCCGACGCCACCCCCGGTTCGCTGGCCCACGAACTGTGGCGCCTGGGGCGGGTCTCCCTGGGTGCTCTGGGGATCCTCTCGACCGTCACTCTCGCCTGCGTGCCCGCCTTCCGGCTCCGCGCCGTCGAGGCGTCGACCGACGTCGACGCCCTCCTCGCCGAACTCGACGAGCACGTCGACGCCACCGACCACTTCGAGTTCTACTGGGTCCCCCACACCAGGATCGCTCTGACCAAACACAACCAGCGCACCACCGACCCGCCTGACCGGCGCCGCTGGCGGCGACGCCTCGAGAACGAACTCGTCGAGAACGTCGCCTTCGGAGCCGTCAACCGGGTCGGCCGTCGCCTTCCCGCCCTCGTCCCCCGCCTCGCCCGCCTCCTGCCCGGCCCGGGGCGACGCGAGACCGTCGCCCCCAGCCACGAGATCTTCTGCACCCGGCGGCGGGTGCGCTTCCTCGAGACCGAATGGGGCCTGCCCCGGGCCGCCCTGCCGGACGCCTTCGCCGAACTCCGTCGCCTCGTCGACACCCTGCCCCACCCGGTGAACTTCCCCGTGGAGGTGCGCTTCCTCGGCGCCGACGACGCGCCCCTGTCGATGGCGGTGGGACGCGAGACCGCCTTCGTGGCGTGTCACGCCTACGTCGGCACCCCCTATGAGGCCTACTTCGCCGGGGTCGAGGCCATCATGGCCGACCACGGCGGCCGACCCCACTGGGGCAAGCTCCACCGTCGCGGCCGCGACGACCTGATGGGCCGCTACCCCGAGCTTGCCGCCTTCATCGAGCTGCGCGACCGGATGGATCCCGCCGGACGCTTCGCCAACGCCTATCTCGACCGGGTCCTCGGCCCGGTACCGGCGGCGGGCGGGTCGGCGCCCGGCGCGGGCTGAGACGGCCCACGCCGACCCGACCCGGCGACCCACCCCGCCGGGGCGCGGCCGCGGCCTAGCCTCGGGGGTGTGGATCTGCGCCCCCGCTTCCCCGGACTGGCCGACGGCTGGGCCCGTTTCGACGGGCCCGCCGGGACCCAGGTCGTCGACGTCGCCATCGAGGCCACCGCCGCCTGGCAGCGCAGCGGTGCCAACGCCAACTCCCACGGACCGTTCCCCCACGCCGAGGCCTGCGACGCCCTGGTGGCCGACACCCGCGACGCCGTCGGCCGTCTCCTGGGCGCCGACCCCGCCGGCGTCACCTTCGGCGCCAGCACCACCGCCAACCTCTTCCGCCTGGCCCGGGCCGTCGGCCGCCGGCTCGGGCC
>RFFY01000515.1 GCA_003697065.1 Actinomyces sp.
CTGTACGCCCTGAGCGTGGGCGCCGGCATGACCGACCCGACCGGCTTCGAGCTCGAGTTCACGACCGAGAACACCCGTGACGTGACCCAACGGGCCCTGCCCACCCAGGTCGTCGTCCTCGGTGGCGGCGGGGGGCGCGGACCCGACTTCGGCACCTTCGACCCCACCATGCTCGTCCACGGCGAGCAGGCCATCACCTTGCATCGCGAGCTGCCCCCCGCCGGCACCGGCGTGGGCCGGGTCCGGGTGGCCGGCATCTACGACAAGGGCAAGGCCGCCCTCGTCGTCCTCGACTCCGAGGTCACCGACACCGACGGCAACCCCCTGTGGACCTCGACGGCCTCCCTGTTCATCCGCGGTGAGGGTGGCTGGGGCGGACCCCGCTCGCCCGAGGGGGTCGAACCGGTCGTCCTGCCCGACCGCGAACCCGACATCGTGACCTCGGCCACCACCCGGCCCGACCAGGCCCTCCTGTACCGGCTCAACGGTGACCGCAACCCCTTGCACTCCGACCCCTCCTTCGCCGCCGCCGCCGGCTTCCCCCGCCCGATCCTGCACGGCCTGTGCACCTACGGGTTCACCGGGCGTCTCCTGCTCCACGCCGTGTGCGACTCCGATCCCGCCCGCTTCGGCTCCCTGTCCGGGCGTTTCTCGCACCCCGTGTTCCCCGGCGACACCCTGGAGGTCGACATCTGGAACGTCGACGACACCACGGCCGTGTTCCAGACCCGGGTCGGCGACCAGGTGGTGCTCGCCGGCGGGCGCCTCACCCACACGTGACGGCCTCGGGGCGGGCGGCGCGCATCCTGCGCCGGGTCCGCCCGCCCGTCTCTCGCCGCCGGCGGGGCGCCGCCGATCGCCTGGTGACCGCCGCCTACCGGGAGATCCTCGGGCGCGACCCCGATCCGGGCGGCGCCGCGACCTACGGCGAGCTGGTCGCCCGGGGACGTCTGGACGCCGACAGCCTGGCCGCCACCCTGCGGCGCAGCCCCGAGTACCTGCTCGGACGCACCGGTTTCTACGAGCGCCTCCACCGCTCGCGCATGGCGTGGTGCGCGACCCTCCCCGCCTGGGACACCGTCCTCGACATCGGGGGGTCGAGCCCCACCTGCGAGCTCGGCGCCCTCGTCGAGCTGGGCTACCCCCACACCCCCCGCGAGATTCACGTCGTCGACCTGCCCGAGGACCAGCAGTTCCACGGACGACCCGCCTACGACCAGAGCGTCGAGCGGCGGCGGGGGGACCTCACCGTGACCTTCCACCACGCCGACGCCGCCCGCCTCGACGACCTCGCCGACCTCGCCGGCCGTCGCTTCGACGCCGTCGTCATGGGCCAGGTCATCGAGCACATCCCCGTCGAGGCCCTGCCCGGGGTACTGGCGGCCGTCCGGCGCCACCTCACCCCCGAGGGTGTGTTCGTGTTCGACACCCCCAACCGGGCCCTCACCCGGCTCGTGATGGGCGACGCCCTCCTCACCGCCGACCACACCCACGAGTACACCCCCGACGAGATGGTCGGGGTCCTGGCCGCCCACGGGTTCACGGTGGACGAGGTGGTGGGGATCCATCCCCTGCCCGACAGTGTCGCCCGGGGCGAGTTCGACCCCCACGAGGAAGCGGACCCGCCGGTGGTGGCCGACCCCACCGCCTGCTTCTGCTTCGCCGTGACGGCCCGACCGGACTGAGCGGCGTCCCGGGCCCGGACGGCCGACGGGGCTCTGGCCCCGACGACGTCAGCGCAGGCGGTACTGGGCGCGGGGACCGAGGGCGTCCTTGTTCAGACGCTTCGACAGGTGGAGGCCCTCCAGGACCAGCTCGACGGCACTGGCCACCATGCCCGCCGCCTCGGTGACCTCCTCGTCGGCGAGCAGGGCCCGGACGGGCTCCTCCAGCGCCGGCATCCGACGCAGGAGGTCGACGTAGGCCTCGTCGGTCACGTCCTCGCCCGTGTCGACGACCGTCTCGTCGTCGAAGGCGTCGACCACGAGACGGTGGGTGTGGGGCGGCACCCTCTCCTTGAACACCCGCAGGACCGCCGAGCGCACCAGCTTGTGGAGGATCTCGCCCTCCCGGCCCTCCTCGAGGGTCTCGATCTCGATCTTGCCGGCCGTCGCCGCCGGGAGGGCCTCCAGGTCGGTGACCCGGGGCACCGCCCGGTCGGAGCCGGCCCGCAGGGAACGTCGGACGGCGTTGGCGACCATGACCTCCTGGTTGGCGATGGAGAGCCGTACCGACACCCCCGAGCGTTGCGACACCTGATTGCTCGCCCGGGCGGCATGGGAGACGGCGGCCACGATCTCGGTCATGAACGAGGGCACCGTCACCTCGATATCGCCCCCGGCCGGCAGGTGGGCCTCCTGCTCGACGATCGCCACCTCGGTGTCGAGGTCGAGGGGGTAGTGGGTCCGGATCTGGGATCCGAACCGGTCCTTGAGGGGGGTGATGATGCGGCCCCGGTTGGTGTAGTCCTCCGGGTTGGCCGAGGCGACGAGCACCACGTCGAGGGGCAGGCGGACCTTGTGACCGCGGATCTGGACGTCGCGTTCCTCGAGCACGTTCAAGAGCCCCACCTGGATGCGTTCGGCGAGGTCGGGCAGCTCGTTGATGGCGAAGATGCCCCGGTTCGTGCGCGGGACCAGCCCGTAGTGCAGGGTGAGCTCGTCGGACAGGTAGCGACCCTCGGCGATCTTGATGGGGTCGACCTCACCGATGAGATCGGCGATCGAGGTGTCGGGGGTGGCGAGCTTCTCGCCGAAACGGTCGTCGCGGTGCACCCAGGCGATGGGGGTGTCGTCGCCCATCTCGGCCACCAGCTCCCGGGCGTGACGCGACACGGGGTGGTAGGGATCGTCGTTGATCTCGGACCCGGCGACGATGGGCATCCACTCGTCGAGCAGGGCGGTGAGGCCCCGGATGATGCGGGTCTTGGCTTGGCCGCGCTCGCCGAGGAAGATGATGTCGTGGCCGGCGAGCAGGGCGTTCTCGAGCTGGGGGGCCACCGTGTTCTCGTAGCCGAGCACGCGGGGGAAGAGGGGTTCGCCGGCCCGGATGCGGGCGATGGCGTTGCGGCGCAGCTCCTCGTGCACGGGAACGGAGCGCCAGCCGCTGGCGCGGAGGGCTCCGAGGGTCTCGGGTCGGGACATGTGGCACTCCTGGGTCGGCACCCGGACCCTAACCGCCCGCCCCCGTCGGGTCCCATCGCCCCGGCGGGGCCCGGGGGTGCGCCGGGAGCCCGGTAGCGTGCCGGGGATGGACCTCACCGGGGTGTGGCGGGTGGCGCCCGTCGACGAGGATCTCCGCCGTCACCACCACGACCCCGACCTCGACGACGCCTCCTGGCCCACCCTGGCCGTCCCCGGGCACTGGGCCGACGTGAACGGGCTCGGTGACGCCACCTCGGTCGCCCACCGGGTGCGCTTCGACGGGCCGGCCGACACCGACGGGACCGCCGGGACCGACGATGGCGACCCCGCCGACGGGGGCCGACGGCGCTGGTGGCTGCGCCTGGACGGGATCGCCACCCAGGGCGACGTGTGGCTCGACGGTGCCTACCTGGGTGACACCGACGGCTACTTCGTCCCCCACGTCTTCGAGGTCACCGATCTCCTCGCCGCCCGCCGCGACCACCTCCTCGCCGTCGAGGTGTCCTGTCCCGAGCCCGGAGACGCCGCTCCCCGCTCCGTGCTCACCGGCGCCCTCCAGGACCCCTCCCTGCTGGGTCACCGCCCCCGGGGGGTCGGCGGGATCTGGAGCGGGGTGCGCCTCGTCGACACGGGGCCGGTGGCGATGCGCCACGTCCGCGTCGTGTGCCTCGAGGCCGACGAGAATCGGGCCCGGCTCGCTCTACGCGTGGTCCTCGACGCCCCGGAGGCCACCGAGCTGGTCCTGCGCACCCGCATCGGGGGCCACGAACACGAGCGGGCCCAGCCCGCCGCCCGGGGCGAGACGCGGGTCGAGTGGATGGTCGACGTGCCCCGGCCCGACCTGTGGTGGCCCCACAACCTGGGCGAACCCACCCTGGTCGATCTCGAGATCGCGGCCCTCGTCGACGGGAAGGTGAGCGACCGGCGCCGACGGCGCACGGGCCTACGCTCGATCCGACGCCGCCGGGGGACTCTCCTCGTCAACGGTGAACGCCTCTTCGTCCGGGGCGTCGGCTGGGTGCCCACCGAGGTCCGC
>RFFY01000069.1 GCA_003697065.1 Actinomyces sp.
ACGACGCCGGCCACGATCACGTCGGCCCGGGCGGGGTCGAGCCCGGGCACCCGGCGCCGGTCGGCGGGACGGTGACGGGTGACGAGATCGGCGAGGACGGCTTCGACCTCGTCGCGTCGGACCAGCCGGTTGTCGAGGGTGCGCGGCGACTCGCCCGCCGCGGCGGCTGCCATCGACGCCACCGCCTCCAGCGTTCCCGAGCAGCCGACGGCCGACTCGATGCCGTACGCGCGGATCTCGCGGGCGACGGGTTCGAGGAAGGAGCGGATGTGGCGCTTGCAGGCCCGGACAGCGCCCTCGGCCACGACCCCGTCGGGGAAGAAGCGGTGGGTGAGACGGAGGTGGCCGAGCTTGAGGGAGCGGGCGAGCAGGACCTCGGTGCCCCGGCCCACGACCAGCTCGGTCGACCCGCCGCCGATGTCGATCACCAGGTGGGTGCGCTCACCGAGCGGGACGGCGCCCAGGGCGCCGAGGTGGATGAGGCGGGCCTCCTCGGTGCCGGAGATCACCTCGACGGTGACGCCGGCCTCGACCCGGCAGCGGCGGATGAACTCGCGGCGGTCCTCGGACTCGCGTACGGCGCTGGTGGCGACCGCCACCATCTCGGCGCCGTGGGCCTCGGCGAGGCGGCGGGCCCGGTCGAGGGCGGCGAGGGTGCGCTCGACGGCCTCGGGATCGAGGCGCTTCATGTCGCCGGCCGACGACCCGAGCCGGACCCGGACACGCTCGCGGGCGAGTGTCTCGGGCACACCACCGGGTCCGGGACGGGCCACGACGAGGTGCACCGAGTTGGTCCCGATGTCGACGGCGGCGACGGGGCGGGTGTCGGCGTCGACGGTCATCGTCGTCCCCGGGGCCCGATGTCCGCCACGGTGAGGGCGGGCGGGGTCTCGTCGGCGAGCAGGCGGCGGGCGAGGACCAAAGCGGCCACGCAGACCAGGGACGACACGGCGAACCCGGTCGGACGGTCGGTGAGGTCGGCCACGGCGCCGATCAGGGGTCCCCCGGCGCCGAAGGCGAGGTCGAAGGCGATGGAGAAGGATCCCACGGCGTGGGCGCGTTCGGCGACCGGCGCCCGGTCGACGGCGAGGACGAAGAGGGCGGGGAACAGGAAGGTCTGACCGAGGGCGAGGACGGCGGTGCCCGCGTACACCCCCGTGGGGGTCCGCCAGGAGGCGAGCACGGCGAGGGCCACCGCCGCCGCCGACAAGGCGATGGTGGTGGTGCGGCGCGGACCGAGCAGATCGGGGAGACGGGCGGCGCCGAGGCGCAGCACGACGACCACGGCGGCGAAGAGGGTGAACACGGTGCCGGTGTTGGCGATGCCGACCTCGCCGGCGTGGAGAGCGGCGAACGACAGGAAGCCGGCGTAGCCGATCAGGCCGCAGAACAGCACCAACCCGGGTCGCAGAGCGGCGGGGTGCAACCAGCCGGTGCGCCTCGCCGGAGGCGCCTCGGCGGGAGCTCCGGGGGCGGCCAGACCGAAAGCGGCCCCGACGGCGGCGAGGACGGCCGCGGCCACCCAGACCGTGTCGGTCCCCCGCGCCTCGGCCAGAGCCTCGCCCAGGGGCGGGGCGAGGGCCAGGGAGCCGTAGATGGTCAAGGAGAAGTAGGAGGCGGCCTCGCCCCGGCGGTCGGGAGGGCTCACGTCCTGGACGGCGGTGGCGAGGCCGACGAAGAAGGCCGCTTCGCCGAGACCGGCGAGCATGCGCACGGCGACCACGGCGGGCACTGACGAGGTGAGGGCGGTGGCGGCGGTGGCGAGAGCGGCGAGGGTGGCGCCGCCGCTCACCAGGAGGCGGCGCCCCCGCCGGTCGGCGATCGGCCCGACGAGAGGCCGCACGGCGGCCGCCGCCAGGCCGAAGGACCCGACGGCGAGCCCGACCTGGGTCGAGGTGGCACCGAGCTCGTTCTCGACGAAGGCCGGGAGGACGGCGATGGTCAGGTTGAGGCCGCCGAAGTAGGCGAGACCGGCGCCGCAGAGGCGCAGGAAGTTCGGGGTCACGAGGCGCTGTCTGCTCGCCGTCGACGTCACCAGGGCTCCTCGATGTCCCGGGGTCGGAGCCGCCATGGTGTCCGGGGGAGCCGGGAGGGGTCGAATCGGTCGAGCAGATCGTCGGGACCGAGATGTTCGCCGGGCTCGGCCAGGCCCAGGCTCTCGGCCAGCCGGCCCACCACCCGCCGGGGATGGTCACCGAGGGCCAGGCGGTCGGCGAGGGTCACGGCGCCGTGGCGTTTGGCGAGCCGGGTGCCGTCGGGAGCGAGCACGAGGGGGACGTGGTGGTGGCGGGGAGGAGTCAGGCCCCAGGCGGCGGCCAGGACCAGATGGCGGGGCGTGGTGGTGAGAAGGTCGTCGCCCCGGACCACCTGGTCGACACCCTGGTGGTCGTCGTCGAGCACGACGGCGACGTGATAGCTCGGTAGACCGTCGCCGCGGCGCAGGACGACGTCGTCGACGAGGACACTGACCGGCCCCGCCATCTCGTCGACGAAGGTCACCCGGCGATCGGCGACGAGGCGATCCGCCCGGAGGCGCAGGGCGGGGGGACGGTCGGCGGAGGCGGCGCGGCGGGCCCGGGCCTCCTCGTCGAGGTCGCGGCACGTGCCCGGGTAGGCGCCCTCGGGGGTGTGGGGGGCCCGGGGGGCCTCGCGGATCTCGCGGCGCGAGCACCAGCAGGGGTAGGCGAGGTCACGGGCGACGAGCTGCTCCACGGCGGCGTGATGGGCGTGGCGTCGCGTCGACTGGAAAAGGGGTGGCTCGTCCCAGTCGAGTCCGAGGCGTCGGAGGTCCTCGAGCTGGGATCGGGCGACCCCGGGTCGTGAGGTGGCCGGATCGAGGTCCTCGATGCGGATCAGGAACTCGCCACCGGTGTGGCGGGCCAGGAGCCAGGCGACGAGAGCGGTACGGAGGTTGCCGATGTGGAGGGGGCCGCTGGGACTGGGGGCGAATCGGCCGCGGGGCACCGCATCAGGGTGCCAGCTCGCCGGGGGTGACCGGCGCGGGAGCCGGGGCGGGACGTGCGCCGACGGTCGGCACCGGCCAGGGGCCATGATGGGGTGGTGGGACAGAGCCTGAGGTTGGGTCGCATCGCCGGCATCCCGGTGGGGATCAACTGGTCCCTGCTCTTCATCGCCGTGTTGTTGTGGAGTTCGCTCGCCGGTTCGGTGCTGCCCCTGGCCGAACCGGGCCTGTCGCCTGTGGCCTACGCCGTCGTCGGCCTGGTGGCCGCCGTCGGGTTCTTCGCCTCGATCCTCGCCCACGAGATGGGTCACGCCTTCACCGCCCGCCACCACGGCATCCCGGTCCTCGACGTCACCTTGTGGCTGCTCGGCGGCGTGGCCCGTCTGGGCCGCCAGGCGCCGACGGCCCGCAGCGAGATCCTGGTGGCCGCGGCGGGTCCCGCAACCAGCGTCGCTCTGGGTCTGGTGTTCACCTCGGCCGCGTCCGGGCTCGAGGCCGTGGGCTGGGACCTGTCGGCCGCCGCCGCCGGATGGTTGGGGTCGGTCAACTTCCTGTTGGCCGTGTTCAACCTCATTCCCGCCGCTCCCCTCGACGGTGGTCGTGTCCTCGCCGGGATCCTGTGGGCGCTACGCGGCGACCGTGACGGTGCCCGCCTCACCGCCGCCCGCCTGGGTCAGGCCTTCGGCTGGATCCTGGTGGCGATCGGGGGTCTGGCCCTGGTCACGTCGGGGGCCCTGGCCCTGTGGCCGGTCCTGTTGGGCCTGTTCGTGCTGCAGGCGGCCGGTGCCGAACGCCAGATGGCCGAGCTGGCCCGACGCTACGGCGACGTGACGGTGGGTCGCATCGCCTCGCCGCCCCCGTGGCCCGTCCCGGCGTGGGCCACGGTTGACTGGCTCCTCCACCACATCGACCCGCACGCCCCGCCTCTGGTCCCGGTGGTGGACGCCAGCGGGCGCACCATCGGGATCGTCACCGCCGACCAGGTGCGCCACGTGGTCCCCGAGTGGCGCTCGGGCCTGACCCTGGGCGAGTTGGCGTGGCCTCTCGAACGGGTCACGACCGTCGGTGTCGACGACCCGGTGGCCCAGGTCGCCCCCCTGCTCACCCAGCCGGTCCCCGTCGTCGACGCCGCCGGACGGGTGGTGGGTCTCGTCGGGCCCGACGAGGTGGCGCGCCTGGCCGAGCAGAGGCGTCGGACGGCGGCGTGACCGGGGTCGCCTTCGCCCGTGGGCGGGCCTCGGCCCGCGCCGCCGTGGCGGGCAACCCCTCCGACCTCGACGCCGGGGCGGTGACCGCCGTGCCGGTGCGGGCCTTCGGTGCCGTGGTCGAGGTCCGGCGCGCCGAGCGGGTCAGCGTCGACGACCCGGTCGGCTCGTGGCCGGCCACCCCCGTCGGCCTCCTCGATCACGTCCGCCGCCATGGGCCGATGGGGGCACGCCCCCTGCTCCTGGCCGCCCTGGCGGTGTTCGTCGAGCGTCTCGCTCCCGACTTCGACGAACCCGTCCGACTCCGTTGGACCACCGACATCCCCCGCTCGGTGGGTCTCGCCGGATCGAGTGCCCTGGTGATCGCCGCCCTGCGGGCCCTGTGCGACCTGGCCGGGGTCGAGGCGGCGCCGGGACCCCTGGCGGCCGCCGCTTTGGCCGCCGAGCGCGACCTGGTGGGGATCCCCGCCGGTCCCCAGGACCGGGTCGTGCAGGCCCACGACGCGGCCGTGCTCATGGAGTTCGCCGACCCCGGACCCGACGGGGTCGGGACCGCCCGCCGCCTCTCCCACACCGGCGACGGTGACCTGGTGGTGGCGTGGCAGCCGGGAGCGGCCCGTCCGTCGGGACGGGTCCACCGTGAGCCGGCGCTGTCACGGGATCCGGGTCTGATCGACGCCCTGGCGGCCACGGCCCGGGCGGCGGCCGCCTGCCTCGAGTCCGGCGACGGGCCGGGCCTGTCGGCCGCCATGGGGGAGAGCTTCGCCCTCCGGCGCCGCCTGGTCCACGTGGACGCGGGCACCGTCGAGCTCGTCGAGCGCGCGGCGACTCTCGGCCTGGGCGCGAACTCGGCGGGTTCGGGGGGTTCGATCCTCGTGTGGTGTCCGCCCGAACGGCGGGCCGGCCTGGAGGAGGCGATCGCCGCCGTCGGCGGTCGGTGCCGCGGGGTAGGCGAGCGGGGCGGCCCGGGGGAGTCGATGGGCGACGAGCCTGCGAGACTGGCACCATGAGCGATCCCGCGCACGACGCCGCCGCCACGCCACCGGTCCCGGTCGACGACGAGGGCCGACCGCTTCCCCACCACTTCGAGGTCCACCGTCACCGCGACGTGCAGGGCGGGACGGCCCGGGCCGCCGTGTTCGGCGTGAGCGACGGCCTCGTGTCCAACGTGGCTCTCATCCTGGGTATCGCCGGGGCGTCCACCGACGGGTCTCTCGTCCGACTCGCCGGGATCAGCGGACTGCTCGCCGGCGCCTTGTCCATGGCGGCGGGCGAGTGGGTGTCGGTGCGCGCCCAGAACGAACTGATCGAGCGGGAACTAGAGATCGAGCGCCGCTCCCTGGCCGAGAATCCCGATCTCGAGCGACGAGAGCTGGCGGCCATCTACCGTCAGCGGGGGGTCGACAGCGAGCACGCCGACAAGGTGGCCGAGGGCATCATGTCCGATCCCGAGGTCGCCCTCGAGGTGCACGCCCGAGAGGAACTGGGCGTCGACCCCGAGGGCATCGCCAGTCCCCTGGTGGCGGCCGTCGCCAGCTTCTGCGCCTTCGCCTTGGGGGCCTTCATCCCCCTCGTGCCCTGGCTGGTGGCCGAGGGACGGGGAGCGACGGTGGCATCGGTCGTCGTGGGCCTGTGCGCCGCTGCGGGCGTCGGTGCCCTTCTCGCCCGCTTCACCGAGCGCTCGATCTGGCGCACGGCCCTGCGTCAGGCTCTGGTCGCCGCCGGTGCGTGCACGGCCACCTACGTGATCGGGGATCTGGTCGGGGTGTCGGTCGGCTGACCCGTTCTCGCCCGGGTCGGCCGGTCCGGCGCCGGCTCAGGCCGGGGTCGGATGACGCCGGGATCCGGGGGGGAAGCGCACCGGCAGGTGCTTGATCCCGCCGATGAAGTTCGAGCGCAGGCGCTCGGGCTCGCCCGCCAGTTCGATGTCGGGGAGACGCTCGATGATCTCGCGGAAGATGATGCGCAGCTCGGCGCGGGCCAGGTTGGCGCCGAGGCAGTAGTGGGCGCCGCCACCACCGAAGGCGATGTGGTCGTTGGGGGTGCGCCCCACGTCGAAGACGAAGGGGTCCTCGAACACCTCCTCGTCCCGGTTGGCCGAGATGTGCCACATGACGACCTTGTCGCCCTCTTTGATCTCGCGTCCGCGGATCTCGGTGTCGGCGGTGGCCGTGCGACGGAAGTGCAGCACCGGTGTGGCCCAGCGCAGGATCTCGTCGACGGCCGTGTCGAGCAGGCCCTCGGGGTCGGCCTTGAGACGCTCCCACTGGTCGGGATGCTCGAGCAGGGCCAGCATCCCGTGGGCGGTGGCGTTGCGGGTGGTCTCGTTGCCGGCGACCGTCAACAAGAGCATGAACATGTCGAACTCGAGCTCGCTGAGCTTGTCGCCGTCGATCTCGGCGTTCAACAGCTTGGTGACGATGTCGTCGCGCGGATCGTCGCGGCGCTTGCGGGCCAGCTCGTTGGAGTAGGCCCACAGCTCGGCGGCGGCCGTCGCGCCCTCGGCGCCGTTGGCGTACTCGGGGTCGTCGATCCCGATGAGACGGTTCGACCAGTCGAAGAGCAGGGCCCGGTCCTCCTGGGGCACCCCCATGATCTCGGCGATGGCCTGAAGAGGCAGTTCGGAGGCCAGGTCGACGACGAA
The DNA here is from genome assembly GCA_003697065.1 of Actinomyces sp. Taxonomy (GTDB): domain Bacteria; phylum Actinomycetota; class Acidimicrobiia; order Acidimicrobiales; family Aldehydirespiratoraceae; genus J010. The sequence continues at coordinate 6,812 of RFFY01000069.1, forward strand.
GTCGCACTCGCCCCGCTCGATCACCGTGTCGACGATCATCTCGGCCCGGTAGCGCAGGTGCTGTTCGATCAGGCCGATCATCCGGGGGGTGAATCCCTTGTTGACGAGGCGGCGGTAGCGGGTGTGCTGGGGCGGGTCGGTCATGAGCATCATGACGCCCCGCGAGTCGAAGGTCTGGTCGTCGTCGCCGCGCTGGCCGGGATCGGGGATCGAGATTCCCATCCGCTCCGAGGAGAACAGGAGGGGATCCCGGTTGACGGCGACGAGGTCGGCGTGCTTGGTGATCGACCAGTAGCCGGGACCGTCGGGTTCGGCCTGCCAGTGCACGGGGTCGTCGCGGCGCAGCACGGCGAACATGGCGTGATGCTCCTGACGGACGAAGCGGTCCAGGTCGTTCAGGTCGACGTCGTCGACGGTGAG
>RFFY01000070.1 GCA_003697065.1 Actinomyces sp.
AGGATGTGGCTCGAGCACAGGTAGGCCGGCGGGACGACCTCGGCGGTGGGCTCGGGCAGCTCGGCGGCCACCAGGCGCTGGGCGGCGGCGAACACGGCCTGTTGGCGCACCAGGGAGCGACCCAGCGCCGAGTCGAGGTCGACGTCGGGGAAGCGGGCGGCGACGGTCTCGCGGGCCCCGGCCTCGTCCTCGGGGGTCACCCGGTCACCGCGGCGCTCGATCTCGTCGTTGACGGCCTCGAACAGCAACCACGCCTCGAGGGTGTTGGCGACGCTCTCGCGGTCGTAGCCACCGGCCAGGGGGGCCTCGGGGTCGGTCTCGACGATCGAGAGCAGCTCCGAACGGGTGATCGAGTCGTCACCGAGGGAGGCGGCGACGGCCTCGCGTCCGCAGGCGGAGGCCGCCAGGGCCACGACGAGCACCAGGGCGGGAAGGCGGAAGGGGCGCAGGAGGCTCACGAGGCGCTGATGCTATCGGGCGTGGACGCGGCGCCGGGCGCGGCCGCCTCGGCCGGCGAGCCCGCAGCGGTGACGGCATCGGGAACGAGGTCGGCCAAAGCGGCGACGATCTGGTCGACCCAGGGGCCGTCGGCCTTGCGCAGGGGCAGGCGCAGCTCGCGACGGGCCTCGTCGTAACGGGCTCCCGAGCCGCGTCCCCGCCCCGACCAGAGGCGCTCGAGGCGGACCTGGCGGGAGCGGGGCAGGGTCACCGGCGAGATCCGGGCGATCTGGTCGGGGCCACCGAAGCCGGGGCCCTTGTCGAGGCGCACCTCCCGGGCACCGGTGCGCACGCACTCGGCCCGCAGGCGGGCCACGGCGAGCAGGGCCTCGGCGGGGGGCGGGACGGGGCCGTAGCGGTCCTCCCACTCGGCGCGGATGTCGTCGACGTCGGCGTGGGAGGTCACCGACGCCAGGCGCCGGTAGGCGTCGAGGCGGCTGGCGGCCCGCGGCACGTAGTCTTCGGGTAGGTGGGCGTCGAGGGGCACCTCGATGCTGATCTCCACCAGCTCGGGCGGGGTCTCGCCCTTGAGCTCGGCCACCGCCTCGGTGACCATCTGGCAGTACAGGTCGTAGCCGACGGCGGCGATGTGACCCGACTGGGACTCGCCCAGCAGGTTGCCGGCCCCGCGGATCTCGAGGTCGCGCATGGCGATGCGGAAGCCCGACCCCAGCTCGGTGGCCTCCCCGATCGTCTTCAGACGCTCGTAGGCCTCCTCGGTGAGGACCCGGTCGGCGGGATGGAAGAGGTAGGCGTAGGCCCGCTGTCCGGCCCGGCCCACCCGGCCCCGGAGCTGGTGGAGCTGGCCCAACCCCAGCAGGTCGGCCCGGTCCACCACCAGGGTGTTGACCGTCGGCATGTCGATGCCCGACTCGATGATGGTCGTGCACACGAGCACGTCGTAGGCACCCTCCCAGAAGTCGACCACGACCCGCTCCAGGGTGCCCTCGTCCATCTGGCCGTGGGCGACGGCCACCCGGGCCTCGGGCACGAGTTCGCGCACGTGGGCGGCCACGTGGTCGATGTCGAGCACCCGGTTGTGGACGTAGAAGACCTGGCCCTCCCTCAGCAGCTCGCGGCGGATCGCCTCGGCCACGGCCCGGTCCTCGTACTCGCCGACGTAGGTGAGGATGGGCTGGCGGTCGGCGGGCGGGGTGTTGAGCAGGGACATGTCCCGTATCCCCGTGAGGCTCATCTCGAGGGTGCGGGGGATGGGCGTGGCGGTGAGGGTGAGGACGTCGACGTCGGTGCGCAGGGCCTTGATGCGCTCCTTGTGCTGGACCCCGAAACGCTGCTCCTCGTCGACGACCAGCAGACCGAGGTCCCGGAAGCGGATGTCGTCGGAGAGGAGGCGGTGGGTGCCGATGACCAGGTCGACCGACCCGTCGGCCAGTCCCTCGACCACGCGGCGGGCCTGGGCCGGGGTGAGAAAGCGCGAGAGGACCTCGACCCGGATCGGGTAGGGGGCGAAGCGCTCCGAGAAGGTCTGGTGGTGCTGCTGGGCCAGCAGGGTCGTCGGGACGAGAACGGCCACCTGGCGCCCGTCCTGGATGGCCTTGAAGGCGGCGCGCAGGGCGATCTCGGTCTTGCCGAAGCCCACGTCGCCGACGACGAGGCGGTCCATGGGGACCGGGCGCTCCATGTCGGCCTTCACGTCGGCGATGGCGGTCAGCTGGTCGGGGGTCTCCTGGTAGGGGAAGGAGGACTCGAGCTCGGCCTGCCAGGGGGTGTCGGGGGCGAAGGCGTGGCCGGGAGTGGCCAGGCGCTTCTGGTACAACACGACGAGCTCCTGGGCGATCTCGCGCACCGCCGAGCGCACCCGGGCCTTGGTCCGGCTCCAGTCGGCGCCCCCCATGCGCGACAGGGAGGGGCTGTCGCCCCCCGAGTAGAGGCGGACCGACTCGATCTGGTCCACGGGCACGTAGAGGCGGTCGTCGCCCCGGTACTCCAACAGCAGGTAGTCGCGCTCGTTGCCCCCGATGGCCCGGGTGACGATGCCGGCGAAGCGGGCCACGCCGTGCTGCTGGTGCACCACGTAGGCGCCCGGCACGAGGTCGTCGACGATGCCTGCCGCCGCCCGGCGACGGGGACGGGCGCGCCGGTGGGTGCGGCGACGCCCCGTCACGTCGGGTTCGGCCAGCACCGCCACCCGGGCGCCCGGGAGGATCGCCCCGCGTTGGACCGGAACCGTGACCAGATGCACCCCGGGGCGGGTCAGCTCCGCCGCCTCGTGGGCGACCGCCACCTCGATGCCGGCGTCGCCCAGCAGGCCCGCCAGGCGCTCGGCCGACCCGGCGGCGTCGGCGGCCACCACGACCCGGTGCCCCTCGGCCACCAGGGCCCGCACCTGGTCGGCCAGGGGGGCGAGATCGCCGGCCACGGGATGCCAGCCCGCCGCCTCCACACCGGGGGTGGACGGCGAGTCGGCGACGGGCAGGACGGTCCACACCGGGGCGTCGGTCCGGGCCAGGAGACGCTCGTAGGGGACGTGGAGGCGGGGCACGTCGGCCCCGTCGACGTCCCAGGTCCGGGCCAGGGTGGCGGCCAGATCGGCCTCCTCGGCGAGGACCTCGGCGGCCCGGTCGCGCAGCCGCGCCGGTTCGGTCACGACGACGAGGCCGTCGGCCGGCACGAGGTCGGCGACGACGGTGTCGTCGTCGACCAGCCAGGGCAGCCACGACTCCATCCCGTCGAAGAGCTGGCCCTCGGCGAGCTTCTCCCACTGGTCGCGGCCCCACGGTTCGCGGGCGACGAGCTCGGCGGCCCGCCGACGGGCCTCGGGACCGGGTCGGAACTCCCGGCAGGGGAAGATCTCGACCTCGGCCACCGGGTCGGTGGCCCGCTGGTCGGCGACGGCGAACTCGGTGAGGCGGTCGACCTCGTCGCCCCACAGGTCGATGCGCACGGGGGCGTCGGCGGTCGAGCCGAACACGTCGATGATCGAACCCCGCACGGCGAACTCGCCGCGGTGCTCGACCTGGGGTTCGCGTCGGTAGCCGAACTCGGCCAGGGCGGCGATCACCTCGGCGGGATCGAGGACGTCGCCCACCCCCACGACGAGGGGGTCGGTCACGGCGTCGGGGTCGAGGCGCTGGACGAGGGCGGTGGCGGAGGCCACGACGAGAGCCGGCGCCGTCGCCGGGTGGCGCAGACGGTGCAGGATCCGCAGGCGCCGGCCCATGGTCTCGACGTTGGGGCTGACCCGCTCGAAGGGCAGGGTCTCCCAGGCCGGGAACAGAGCGACCTCGTCGGGGCCGAGGACGGCGGCGGCATCGGCGGCCAGGCGCTCGGCCTCGGCGCGGGTGGGGGTGGCCACCAGCACGGGCCGGCGTCCGGACACGGCACCCACGGTGGCGAGAACCAGGGCCCGGGCGGCGTCGGGAACGGCGAGGGTGGCCTCGCGCCGGCCCAGGACGGCGGCGAGAGCCGGGTCGTCGGCGACGAGGCGGACGAGCCCGCGGAGATCGGTGACGCTCACGATGCCGCGTTGTAGCGGCCCATGGCCGCTTCGAGACCGTCACGGGCGATCGCCTCGACGGCGTCGGCCGCCCTCTCGACGGCGGCGTCGAGGCGTTCCCGCTCGGCCCGCCCGGGACGCTTCAGGACGTAGTCGCCGCCGCGGGGCGTGTGCTCGGGCTTGCCCACCCCGATGCGGATCCGCGAGAAGGCGTCGGAGCGCAGGGCGGCCCGGATCGAGCGCAGGCCGTTGTGCCCCGCCAGGCCACCGCCCACCTTGACCTTGACCCGACCGACGGGCAGGTCGAGCTCGTCGTGGACGACGACGAGGTGGCTCAGGTCGTCGATACCGAAGCGGCGCACGAGCGCCACCGCGGCCCGGCCGGACTCGTTCATGTAGGTGGTGGGCACGGCGAGGGCGACCCGCCGACCGTCGAGGCGGATCTCGTCGGTGCGGGCGTGCTCGCGTCGGGCCCGGCGCAGGCGGGTGCCGTGGCGGCGGGCGAGCTCCTCGACCACCCAGACACCGGCGTTGTGACGCGTGTCGGCGTAGTCGTCACCGGGGTTGCCGAGACCCAGGACCAGCCAGTCGGCCGGGGTCCCGACGCGGGGCTCACGTCGTCGCACCGCCATGGGCGCGACGACTCAGTCGTCGCCGGCGTCGGCGTCGGCCTCGCCGGCAGCCTCGCCGGCCTCGCCCGCCTCGGCCGCGGCCTCCTCGCCCTCCTCGGCGGCCATGGCCTCGAGGGTGGAGCGGGTCACCACGGCGGTGGCGACGGCCTCGTCGGCGTCGACGTCGGTGGTCACGCCGGCGGGCAGCTCGAGGTCGCCCACGCGGACCACGTCGCCGATCTCGAGCCCGCTGATGTCGAGGCGGAGCACGTCGGGCACGTCGGCGGGACGGGCCGACACGGTCAGGGTGTGCAGCACCTGGTCGACCATGCCGTCGGCCCTTTGCACCTCGACCGGCTCGCCCACCAGCTCGATGGGCACCTCGACCTCGACGGCCACGTCGGCGGCCACCCGCACGAAGTCGACGTGGAGCACGTCGCGTCGCACGGGGTGGCGCTGGATCTCCTTGACCATGGTGAGCTCCTCGTCGTCGCCCACCCGCAGGGTGATGACGGCGTTGAGCCCGGCCTCGGTGGTGAGGACCCGGCGCAGCTCGGGCCACGCCACCGAGACGGCGACGGGGTCGCGGTCGAGCCCGTAGACGACGGCGGGCACCCGGCCCTCGCGGCGGAGGCGACGCGAGGGGCGGCTGCCGGTCTCGCGGCCGGTTTCGGCGATGAGCACCAGCTGGTCGGACATGGGGAGCTCCTGGACGGGGCGCGAACGTGCGGTGGTCCGGACGCGGACCGGCCGTCCAGACTAGCGGCGCCGACGGCGAACCCACCCGCCGCGCGTACCGCGGTGTGGACGGGCTCAGGCCAGGTTGTTGCCGCCGAAGATCTCGCTCACCGAGGTGTCCTCGAACACCGCCGAGATGGCCCGGGCGATGATGGGCGCCACCGACAGGACCCGGATCTCGTCGATGCGCTTCTCGGGGGGCAGGGGCAGGGTGTCGGTGCAGATCACCGACTCGATGACCGAGTTCTTCAGCCGGTCGATGGCGGGGTCCGAGAACACCCCGTGGGTGCAGGCCGCCATGACACGCCGCGCCCCCTTCTCGACGAGGAGCTCGGCTGCCGCCACGATGGTGCCGCCCGTGTCGATCATGTCGTCGATCAGCACACAGTCGCGGCCGTCGACCTCGCCGACGACGTCCTTGGCCTCCACCTGGTTGCGGGCGTCCTTCACCCGTCGCTTGTGGACGATGGCCAGGTCGGCGTGGAGTTGGTTGGCGTAGCGTTCGGCCACCTTCACCCGTCCGGCGTCGGGCGACACGACGACGAGGTCGTCGCCGCCGTGTTCGGCCAGGTGGTCGACCAGCACGGGCATGGCGGTGAGGTGGTCGACCGGGCCGTCGAAGAAGCCCTGGATCTGGCCCGAGTGCAGGTCGACCGACACGAGACGCTTGGCGCCGGCGGTGTGGAACATGTCGGCCACGAGGCGGGCCGAGATCGGCTCGCGGCCCGAGGCCTTGCGGTCCTGGCGGGCGTAGCCGTAGAAGGGGCACACGACCGTGATCCGCTTGGCCGACGCCCGCTTGGCGGCGTCGACCATGATGAGCTGCTCCATCACCGCGTCGTTGATGGAGTGTCCGTTCCAGGCGGCGTGGGTCTGGATGATGAACACGTCGGCGCCCCGGATGGACTCGCCGTACTTGACGTGGATCTCGCCGTTGGCGAACTCGCCGATGTTGGCCGTCCCCAGCGGGACGCCGAGCTCGTGGCAGATGTCGAGGGCCAGGTCGCGGGTCGCCCGTCCGGCGACCACGTGGAGCTTCTTGTGGTTGAGCAGCTGCATGGTCACCGGCTCGGGGAGGGGTCGTCGCCGGCAGCATAGAACGGGCCGGTGACGGTCGCCGCCGCCAGCACCGAACCCGGCCCCAGCACGGCGTGGGGGCCGACGACGCAGTCGCGCCCGATGCGGGCCCTGACCGCCGTGGTCGACTCGAGCCGGCACCCGGCGCCGACCTCGGTGTCGACGAGGCGGCAGCCCGGCCCGATCTCGGTGCCCGCCCCGACCACCGTCGCACCCTGCAGCACCGCGCCGGGGAACACGGTGACGTCGGGGGCGAGCTCGACGGTGGCGTCGACGTAGGTGACGTCGGGATCGACCAGGGTGACGCCGGCCTCGAGCCAGGCCCGGTTGATGCGGCGCCGCATCTCCTTTTCGGCCCGGGCCAGATCGGCCCGGTCGTTGATCCCCCGGACCTCGTCGGCGGCGTCGGTGTGCACGACTTCGACGGGGTGACCGGTACGGGCCAGCACTCCGACCACACCGGCCAGGTTGGCCTCCCCGACGAGCCCGTCGGCGTCGACGCGGCGCAGGGCGGGGGCGAGGACACTGCGCCGGAAGCACCACACACCGGTCGCCACCTCGTCGATGCGGTGCTCGTCGCCGATGAGGGCGCGGTGCTCGACCACCTGGACCACCTTGGCGTCGCTGCCCTCCCGCACGACCCGGAGGCGACCGGCGGGATCGTCGACACGGGCGGCGAGGATGGTGGCGGCGGCCCCGGAGGCGCGGTGACCGGCGACGAGTTCGGCCAGGGTGGGGGTGCGGACCAGGGGCACGTCGGCGGGGACGACCAGCACGTCGGCGTCGTCGAGCTCGTCGGCGAAGGCGGTGAGCCCGACCAGCACGGCGTCGGCGGTCCCGCGGGGTTCGCCCTGTTCGACGACGTCGGTCACGCCCTTGACGTCGTGCAGCTCCCGGCTGAGGGCCGACGCGTCGGCACCGACCACGACCACCACCCGGTCGCAGGCGACGCCGTGGTCGGGTAGGCCGCACACGGCGTCGAGGACGTGGCGCACCAGGGGGCGGCCGCACAGGCGGTGGAGAGGCTTGGGGCGGGCCGAGTGCATGCGCCGCCCCGCCCCGGCGGCGAGCACGATCACCGACAGGGGGGCCGGCTCCGCGGCGGAGGTGGCACGCACGAGCTCCACGGCCTCGTTCTACCAACTCCGCGGCCTCTCACGGCGCCACCCGGACGGGGCGCTAGCGTGAGAACGGTTCCCCCACCACGGTGGCCGGTAGTTCAACTGGCAGAACGTCGGACTTTGGATCCGGATGTTGCAGGTTCGAGTCCTGCCCGGCCAGCCAACCCGGATCTCAACGGGCCACACTCTGCACCGCCGAGCGGCCCAGCTCGGTGCCGCCCGCCAACGCCACCACCCGGTAGCGCACGAGTGTGGCGTCCGGCGGCCAGGGGTCCACGAGGCGGATGGCCTCGCCCCCCCGTCGTCGGGCGACCTCGACCGTGGCCCCGTCGGGGGGCCAGGAGGGCTCGGGGGTGGCGGGTCCCGAGCCGGCGGTCCGCACGAGCACCAGGGTGACGTCGGGGCCGACGTGGCCGGCGAGCTGGAAGCGCACCTCCACCCCGGCGTCGGTGGGACGCAGACGCAGGGCGAGCCCGGGAGCGGTGGGACCCGGGCGCCCGGGGCCCGGGGGTTCCGGCGGGGGTGGCCCCGGCCGGTCGGTCGGTGTCGGCCCCGGGCGGTCCCCCGGCACCGGAGCCGGAGGCGCGGGGGGAGCGGGGGGCGGGTCGGCCGACACCGGCGGCGCCGG
>RFFY01000071.1 GCA_003697065.1 Actinomyces sp.
CCGGCCTCGATGTCACCCGCGGCCTCATCGTGCACCTGCCCGCCGGCGCAGGCGAGTGTCACCTGTTCTGGGTTGACCTCGAAGCCGGCTGGACGTGGGCCCGGCGCGCCGCGGCCATCCGCGAGATGCGCAAACAGGCGCGCTCCTGGATCGCCCCGGCGACCGACCTCGCCCGAGCCGTCGAGCCCGCCCCGGCCGACACGGCCGAGCGCAAGGCCCAGCTGTTGGCACGGCTGCGGTCCCTGCCCGGCGAACTGCGGGCCCGGGCGCGGGCCGAGTGGCCCGAGGGCGTCCCCGGCTTCAAGACGCCGCACGACCACACCGACGCCGAGCTCGACGCCATCGAGGCCATGATCGAGCGCCTGTGCGGCGACCCCGTCGACGACGGCACCATCGCCGACTTCACCGCCCGGCTCAAGGCCCTGCCCCCGGACCTGGCACTGGCCGTGGAGGCCGACGTCAAGCCCCGCGGCGTCCCCCACCTGGGCGCCGGTGTGCTGTCCGCCCACGACGCCGCCGTCCTCGAGGGCGCCCTGGCCGCGGCCGAGAACGAAGCGGCCGAGCGCCACATGCAACGCATCCGCGCCATCGACACCCTCGACGATGACGCCGTGGCCCCCGTCCTCGAGGCCGCCGCCGTGTCCCCCGAACTCGCCGAGGACCGACGACTGGACGACCTCGGCCACGAGCGTCTCATGGCGGTCATCGAGGCGGTCGAGCGCGGCGACCTGAGCGTCGTCGACGGTGCCCTTGTCGCGGATGAGGCCCTCATCGACCGCGCCGGGGGCAAGCGACAGCTCAACCTCGCGGCCCGTGCGGCCGCGGACGGTCACGGCATCGAGGTCCCGACCTCGGCCGCCAAGGTCCTGGCCGACCCGCTCCTCACAGCGCTGGCGGCCCGGGAAATCAACCACAACCAACATCAGGAGACAGCAGCATGAGCATCGACTCAGCATTCGCCAGCGGCAAGGCCGTCAAGTTCGCCGAGGTGGGCGACACCATCGACCTGACGGTCGTCGACGTCACCGAACGCGACACGACCGACTTCGAGGGCAACCCCGTGAAGGTCGTCGTCATCAGCGGCACCGACGGCGACGGCGAGACCCGGGACCTGTGGTGCCAGAAGTACGCCCTGCGCCGCGCCATCGGCGAGGCCGTCGCCAAGGCCACCGGTCGACCCGGCGCCCCCCAGCCCGGCGGGCGCCTGCGCGTCAAGCGCGTCGCCGACGGCCAGGCCTCCAAGCCCGGCTTCGCCCCGCCGCACCAGTTCGCGGCGGCCTACGAGGCGCCCAAGGCCGCCCCGGCCAAGGCGGTCGACGAGGCCTTCAGCGACGACGACCCGTTCTGACCCAGTCCGCCCGCGGTGGGGAGTTTCCTCCTTTCGCCCCACCGCCGGCCGCGGGGCCATCCGCCCGACCACGGCTCCGTTGGGCGGGTGGCCCCGCTCTTCGTGGAGGACACGTGACCGACGACCCTTTCGCCCGCGCCTTCGAACGCCTCGTCGGCCCCGACGACGACGAGCCCGAGCCCGAGCCCACGCCTGAGCCACCGCCACCCGTGCACGTCGGCTGGGGCCTGGGCGTGCTGCTCGCGCACCTGCGGGGGCGGCGCCGGTGATGCCGGAGACCGCCACGACCGGCGAGCTCGAGGCCTTCGCCGATCTCGTCTGGCAGGCCTGCGACGGCTGGCTCGTCGTCACCGAGCTGCCCTCGAGGCGCTCGCACTGGGTCCCGCCCGGCGAGGGCGCACCGGCCATCGTCGCCGCGGTCAACGCCTGCGCCCCCGACCAGAACGTCTACATCGGCGTCGCCTCGCGACGCCACCGCACCGGGTCGGGCCGGGGCAAAGCCGGCGACTGCGCCGAGCTGCCCGCCCTGGTCGTCGACGTGGACCGCGCGGATGGTGTGCACGCCACCGAGCTGGCCCTGCCGTCGACCCGCGCCGACCTCGACGATCTCGTCGCCCGGTTTCCGCTGGCGCCGACCGCCGTCATCGACACCGGCGGGGGCTGGCACCTGTGGTGGGTGCTCGACGAGCCCGTCGCCACCGACGACCCCGCCACCGGCGAGCTCCTCGAACGCTGGGGGGCGACCTGGTTGCGCCTGGGCGCCGAGACGGGCTGGCACCTCGACAACGTCTGGGACGTGGCGCGCATCATGCGCCTGCCCGGGACGCTCAACGTCAAATGCGACCCGCCCCGGCCGGTGCATCTCC
>RFFY01000516.1 GCA_003697065.1 Actinomyces sp.
CACGACCGCTGTCTCCCGCCGGACGGGATGCTCAGTCGCCCAACAGCCAGTCGCGGCTGCCGTCGTCGCCGAGGTCGGCGGCGATGAAGGCGTCGAAGGCTCCGTCGTCGTCGGCCGCCGCGTCGAGGGGATCGGTCGCCGGGCCGGCGAGGGGTGCACCCAGGCGCTCGTCGGGGCTGGCGGGGGCGAAGAAGTCCCCGGGCACGCCCTCGTCGATCCCGGCCACCGGGGTGGCGGGCACGTCCTCCCCGTCCTGTCCGTGCTCCCCGCTCGCCGCCGCGTCGGTGGCGGTCTCCTCGGGGATCGACCCGTCGAGGATGGGGTGCTCGTCGAGGGGGGCGATCTCGCCCGCGGGCGCGTCGATCAGTTCGGCGAGGCCGGCGCCGGTCTCCACCGACATGAACCCCACCATGGCCTGGGCGAGTTCCTCGACCCGGCGGCGCAACTCGGCGTGGTAGGCCTCGAGGGAGCGCCGCTCGGACTGCAGGCTCTCGCGGATGGCGGCGAGGGCCTCCATCTCGTGGGCGAGGCGGTCCCGTTCGGCGGCCACGATCTCGTTGCGTCGCTGCTCGGCTTCCGCCCGCGCCCGCTCCGCGATCTCCGCCGCCTCACGCTCGGCCTCCGCCCGCGCCCGCTCCGCGATCTCCGCCGCCTCACGCTCCGCCTCCGCCCGCGCCCGCTCCGCGATCTCCGCCGCCTCACGCTCCGCCTCCGCCCGCGCCCTCTCGAGTTCGGCGGTGAGGGCCGCTTCGGCCTCGGTGAGGCGGGCCTGCATGTCAGCGCGAGCCTGGTCGACGGCGGCCGCCACCAGGGTCAACAGGGTGGTGCTGCCGGCGGTGGGATCGGCACCCTGGGCGGCGTCGAGTTCGGTGCGCAGGCGGGCGACCTCGATCTCGAGTTCCCGGAGCCGCACGACGTCGGCGGCCGCAGCCAGGGCCTCGTCGGGCGACGAGGCTCCCACCGGGGCGACCGGGCCGGGATCGGAGGAGTCGGTCACGTCGGCGCCCCGGTCGGTGGCGGGCTCCTCGTGGGTGAGCGCCACCCCGGGCGCGGGTTCCTCGTGGGCGAGCGCTTCGGGCACCGAGGTCTCGTCGGCTGGCACCGGTGGCGCGTCGGCCACACCCCAGGGATCCGCCGCCGACACGTCCGGAACACCCCACGGATCCGGCACCGGCGCCGTCGCCTCCGGAACACCCCACGGATCCGGCACCGGCGCCGTCGCCTCCGGAACACCCCACGGATCCGGCGCCCCCGACGCGTCCGGAACACCCCACGGATCCGGCACCGGCGCCGTCGCCTCCGGAACACCCCAGGGATCCGGCACCGACGACTCGGGTGGGGCGTCGGTGCGCGGCGACTCGATCATGTTCCACACCGAGGCCCCGCCGGTGGGTGCCGCGTGATCGCCCCGGTCCGGACCCGGCGGCGAGGCGGCCTCGCCCGCGACGTCCGCCTCGCCGGGCGTGGCGTCCGCCGACGTCTCGGAGGCGGTGTCCTTGCGCGATCGACGACTGAACATCTCGGGTCTCCTGGGTTCGCTTGGTGCCCTCATCGGACCGAGGTGATCCGACTTGAGCCGTTCGACCCATGGCCATCACCGCACTCTGGCAGGCTCTGGTCGTGACCCCGGCCCCTTCTCCTGCCCCCCGGCCTCGCCCGGACCCGCGGGGCGACGGGCGCCGGGGGCTCGTGTGGTACGTGGCCTACGGGTCGAACATGTCGCGCCGTCGCTTCCTCGCCTACCTGCAGGGAGGACGGGTCGACGGGTCGTCGACCCTCGAGCGTGGCGCCGCCGACCCCACCCCGCCCCGCGCCTCGGCCCGTCTCCTGCTCGACCGCCGCCTCCGCTTCGTGGGTGTGTCACGCCGCTGGGGCGGAGGCGTCGCCGTGCTCGAGCACAGGCGCCAGGGCGGAGCGTGCACCCCCGCCCGGGCCTGGCTGATCGGCTTCGACCAGTTCACCGACGTCCTCGCCCAGGAGAACCGGTGGGACGAGGCGACCGCCCCCCGGTGTCCCCCTCTCCCCGACGGGCCCGGGAGCCTCGTCGTGGCCGGTGAGGGCCTCTACGGCGCCGTCCTCGTCCTGGGGCGGGCCGGCGACGGACGCCGCGTCGTCACCCTCACCTCCCCCCACCCTCCCGAGAACCGGGCCCCGAACCCGCCGGCGCCCGCCTACGTCCGGACCATCGCCGCCGGCATCGCCGAGACCCACGGCGGCGACGCCGCCGCCCACCTGGCCCACCTCCTCGGCGCGTCCCGCGAACCCACCCCGACTCCGGGGGTCCGACCGCACCATGAGCGAAAGGGGTCGAACGACCCAGGCGACGGCGTCGGCCACCACCTAGCGTGAACGGTGTGGCCCGGCCGGGTGGCCGGGCGGAAAGGGCGGCATGAAGGACCTCTTCGGTCGACGAGCCCGTCGACGTGACGGCGGCCCGGCACCCGTGGCGAGCATGGCCTACCGGGCCCGCCTGGCCACCATGGCCGGAGGATCGACCCGGATCGTGGCGGAACGCCTGGCCCGGGCCCGGGCGCACGCCCCCTCTCGGGCA
>RFFY01000517.1 GCA_003697065.1 Actinomyces sp.
CCGAGCTGTGCTGTTGCACCCTCGGTATCCCCGCCGGCAGCGTGGGCGAGGCCAACTTCGAGCCCGACGAGCTCCTCGAGATGCTCACCGCCTTCGCCGCCGACGGCTGGCAGGTCCTCACCCACGCCCAGGGCGACCGCGGCGTCCGCGAGATCGTCGACCTGTACCGCGATGCCCTCGACGCCGCCGGCCGCCGGGGCGCCGACCACCGTTGGCGCCTCGAACACTGCCTCCTCGCCTCCCCCACCGACCTCGAACGGTCCCTGGAGCTGGGGGTGTCGCCCTCCTTCCACGTCGACCACGTCCGCTGGTACGGCCGCCACCTCCGCGACGAGATCCTCGGACCCGACCGGTGCGCCCACCTCATGCCCGTGGGCACCGCCCACCGTCTCGGCCACCGGGTCAGCCTCCACGCCGACTCCCCCATGTACCCCGCCGGGCCGCTCCGCCTGGCCGCCACCGCCGTCGGTCGGCGCACCCACGAGGGCGAGGAGCTCGCCCCCCACGAGGCGGTCGACATCGACACCGCCCTGGCCGCCGTCACCCGCCACGCCGCCTGGCAACTCGGCCTCGACGACGTGGTCGGATCGCTGGTGCCGGGCCAACGCGCCGATCTGTGCGTCCTGGAGGCCGACCCCCGCACCCTCGATCCCGCCGCCCTGTCCGAGGTGGGTGTGGTGGCCACCTGGGTGGATGGACAGCCGGTCTCGGGCGCGTCCCTCTGACCGGCTCCCGGTGACCCAGCGGCGGTCCAACCCTCCGGGCGGAGCGGGTGCGAGACTCGCGGGGTGAGCGACATCACCGAGACCGACACCACCTGGCTGAGCGACGAGGACCTCGCCGTCGTCCGGGGCCGGGTCCCCATGGTGTACGTCGACGTCGTACCGGTCCGCGTCGACACCCTCGGCGAGGTGACCCACGTGGGGCTCCTGTTGCGGGCCATGGCCGACGGCACCGTCAGCCGGGCCCTGGTCACGGGCCGGGTCCTGTGGGGTGAACGGATCCGCCAGGCCCTGCTGCGCCACATCGAAAAGGACCTCGGCCCCCTGGCCCTGCCCCGCCTGCCACCCGATCCGGCCCCCTTCACGGTGGCCGAGTACTTCCCCGATCCGGGTGTGTCGGGTTTCCACGATCCACGCCAGCACGCCGTCAGCCTCGCCTACGTCGTGCCCATGGACGGCGAGTGCGAACCCTCCCACGACGCACTCGACCTGGCCTGGGTGACCCCGGCGGAGGCGGTGAGCACCGAGGTCCGCTCGGAGATGACCGGCGGCCACGACCGCCTCCTGCGTCTCGCCCTCGCCCACGTGGGCCGCATCCCCTGACACCGTCGCTCCGGCCGGCCTCACCCCCGCCGCCTGCGGTATGGGAATGATTCCCATTACCGATAGGGTGGCCGCGTGCCGATCGCCCCGTCCTCTCCGGAACCCGGGCCCGGGGCCACGGCGTCGGGCCTGGTCCTGTCCGGGGTCACCGTCGCCTACGGCGACGTCCTCGCCCTCGACGCCGTCGACCTCACCGTCGCCCCCGCCACCTCCCTGGCTCTGATGGGCCCCAACGGGGCGGGCAAGACCACCCTCCTCGACGTCGCCGCCGGCCTGCGCCAGCCCACCCGCGGCCGCGTCACCCGACCGCCCGGTCCGGTCTCCTACGTCGTGCAGGAGGCCTCCCACCGCTGGATGCCGATCACCGTCGGCGAGGCCCTCGACCTCGTCCTGCCCCGCCGCGAGCGACGCCGCCCGGCCGGACGACGCGCCATCGCCGAGGCCGCCGAACGCCTGGGGGTCGCCCACCTGCGCAACCGCCCCTTCCACGAGCTGAGCGGCGGCGAACGCCAGCGCGTACGGGTGGCCCAGGCCCTGATCCGGCGGCCGGCTCTCCTCCTTCTCGACGAGCCCGTCACCGGCCTCGACCCACCCACCCAGGAACGCATCCTCGAGATCGTCGCCGAGGAGACCCACCGGGGGGCCGTGGTCGTCGTGTCGACCCACCACCTCGACGAGGCCCGCCACTGCGACCGGGTCGCCCTGCTCGCCCGCCACCTGGTCGCCGTCGGCCCGCCCGCCGACGTGCTCGAACCGGCGTCCCTGCGTGCCGCCTTCGGCGACCGCACCCTCGGCCGCCACGCCCACCACGAGCACGACCACGGGCTACTGGTGCTCGACGATCACGGCCACGGGCACGATCACGGCGATCACCGCACTCCGCCCGTCCCCAGCGGTGGCATAGCCGGACGCGTCCTTCGCTCCCCGGGAGACGAGACGTGACCTCCGTCCACGACGAGATCGGCCGCCTCCTCGACGACGCCGGCCTGCGCTACACCCCGGGCCGGCGGGCCCTGATCGAGGTCCTCGCCCGCCGCGGCCCCTCGACCCTGCCCGAGATCCTCGCCGCCGCTCCCGGGCTCACCCAGAGCTCCGCCTACCGCCACCTGGGCGAGCTCGAGGCCGTCGGTGTCGTCCAGCGGGTCCCGACTCCCGGTGACCACACCCGGGTCGAGCTCGCCGACGGCCTGACCGGCCACCATCACCACCTCGTGTGCGACGCCTGCGGGGCGGTCATCGACGTCGAGCTCGACACCGACCTCGAGGCCGCCGTCGAGACCGCTCTCGCCCGTGTCGCCGCCCGCCACGCCTTCGTCGGGGAGCGCCACGACATCGACCTCCACGGACGCTGCCGCTCCTGCGCGCCCGGGCCGTCCGGCGCCGCCTCCCCCACCGCCACCCGGAGACGCTCGTGAGAGCCCTCACCGACCCCTGGGCCTGGTGGATCGCCCCCTTCGTGCACGACGCCGACCTGCGCCGGGCCCTCCTCGCCGGTGTCCTCGTCGTCGTCACCACCTCCCTCGTCGGGACCTGGGTGGTGCTGCGGGGACTGGCCTTCCTCGGCGACGCCCTGGCCCACGGTGTGCTTCCCGGCGTCGCCATCGCCGTCCTGACGGGGCTCGACCCCACCCTCGGCGCCGCCCTGGCCGCCGCCGTCATGGTCGGCGTCATCGGCGTCGCCCGGCGCCACAGTCCGGTCAGCGACGACACCACCATCGGCCTCCTGTTCGTCGGCATGCTCGCTTTGGCCGTCGTCATCGTGACCGCCCACGGCGACGGCGACGTCGAGGCCCTCGAGGGCTTCCTGTTCGGTGACATCGCCGCCACCACCGGCGCCGACCTCGTCCGCCAGGGCGTCGTCGCCCTGGGCGTGGCCGCCACCGCCGTGGCCTTCCATCGACGCTGGACCGTGGCCACCTTCGACGAGCGCCTGGCCCGGGTCCTGGGGCTGCGACCCGCCTTCGCCGACGTCGTCCTGCTGGGCGCCATCGCCGTGGCCATCGTCAGTTCCTTCTCGAGCGTCGGCTCCCTGCTCGTGTTCGCCTTCCTCGTCGCCCCGCCCGCCACCGCCGTCGTCGTGGTCCGGCGCCTCCCCGTCGTCATGGCCGTCGCCGCGGGCGCGGGCACCCTGACGGTGGCGATCGGCCTCGCCATTGCCCACAACACCGGCACGGCGCCCGCCGCCACGGTGGCCCTGGTCGCCGTGGCCGCCTTCTTCGTCGCCGTGGCCGGCCGGGCCGTGGCCGACGCCACCCGTTCCCGGCGACGTGTGCGGCGGCCCCTTCCGGCAGGCTGAGACCGTGAGCCGCTACGACCTCGCCGTCATCGGTGCCGGACCCGCCGGTGCCGCCACCGCCATCCGGGCCGCCCGCGGGGGTGCCCGGGTCATCGTCTTCGAGCGGGGTCCCCGGGGCCGCGACAAGGTCTGCGGTGACGGTCTCACCCCCCGGGCCGTGCGGGCCCTCGAGGCTCTCGACATCGATCTCGACGGCGCCCACCGCATCGACGGGCTCCGCATGATCGCCGGCCGTGTCCGCCGGGAGCTGGCCTGGCCCGACACGGGCCGCTTCCCGCCGCGGGGCGCCGTGTGGCCCCGACGCCACCTCGACGCCCACCTCATGGCGGCGGCCGAGGACGCCGGCGCCGAGATCGTCTTCGAGACCGAGGCCCTCCCCCGCCTCGAGGCCGACACGGTGGTCGGGGTCGACGCCGCCGGGCGCCGCATCGACGCCGACCTCACGGTCGTGGCCGCCGGCGCCCCCGGCCGGGTCGCCCGCCTCCTGGGCTGTGAGCGCGTCGCCGACGAGCCCTTCGGTCTGGCCATCCGCACCTACGCCGAGACCCCCCGCCACGCCGACCGCCTCCTCGAGGCGTGCCTGACGCTGCGGGACCGTCACGGCACCGCCGTCCCCGGCTACGGCTGGATGTTCCCCGCCGGCGACGGCACGGTGAACATCGGGGTCGGTGCCCTGTCGACCATGAAGGGCTTCCGGCGTCTCAACCTCAACGAGCTGCTGGCCGACTACCGCCGCCTCGTCGCCGACGAGTGGGAGCTCGGACCCGATCTCGAACGCCCCCGGGCCTGGCGCCTGCCCATGAGTGCCCAGAGGCGTCACGGCGCCGGCTGGGTGGCGGTCGGCGACGCCGCCGGCCTCGTCAACCCCATGAACGGCGAGGGGATCGACTACGGGCTCGAGTCGGGGATCTGCGCCGCCGACGCCTTCCTCGCCGATCCCGGCGGCGCTCCCGCCGCCTACGACGCCGAGATCCGGGCCCGCTTCGACGCCTTCCTGCGGACGGGTCGGCGCTTCAGCTTCCTCATCGGGCATCCCCTGATCCTGCGCGCCGGCCTGCGCCTGGCGGTGGGGACGGCCACCATCGCCGACATCACCCTGCAGGTCATGGGCAACCTGGTCGACGACGACACCCCCGGCGCCGCCGGGCGGGTCCTCCGCGGCGCCGACCGCCTTCTCGCCGCCGCCGATCCCGTCCTGCGTCGCACCCGCGCCCGGCCCTGACCGG